>CAIOOA010000168.1 GCA_903859815.1 uncultured Methylococcaceae bacterium
AGTTTATTCTTTCTGATCAAGCAAATCACATATAATCTTGAAATCATATATCCCAATTTCACCTTTAATTATCTTTTCCAATTTTGTTGGTCCAACATCCGATACAAAATAACTTGGCATATCATCATATTCCTTAAATTTAAGGAAAAGTGGACTTTCATCCATGCACTTGTCACAATGATTATCTAACTTTTCAGAATAAAGTGAAACATATAATATACCATATTCGTTATCTCTCTTTATTAGAATAGCCTCGGAAATTGTGTTATCATTATTAACAGCTTCTTTTGCACAGCCTATGAATTTATTGAATAATAGCTTATTTGTATTTTTAATATCCATTGAAACCCAGATTCTTCCTTTGCAATAACCAAAAGAATAAAAATTATAGCAATATTCGTTCCCTGGATCAACTCCAGATTTATAGCCGTTTCACAACTTCTTGTTTCTTCGACTTATCATTTTGGATTATTACCGAACATTGGAACTGCTAAATTGAAATCATCTTATTAACAGTCATGGCTTTTCTACAATTATTTTGCGTCTAAATATCAAACTATCAGATTAAGCCATAAACTAATAATAAGCTTTTAACTTGCCGCCAGTTTTGATTGCAGCCGCTTTCGTTGCTTTGCAGCTCCCATACCATTTCCTAGCCTAGCATCAAGAACTTTCAATTGATCCTCAGCGGAAAGAGCTGCCCATGCCGCATTTCGCGCCTCGGCATCCTTTTGCCGAATTCGCTTATTATCAGGACGACGACCTTCAACCCCCATAAACATTCGCCGCTTACCACCTTTAGATCCACTCATGTTATCCTCGCTCTCTTTCTTATCTTGACCTGCTTGTTGCCTTTATAGCCTGTTGCTACAAAATAGCTTATTTGTGCGGTTGGAGGGAATTGAACCCTCATTCCATTGCTGGAAGCGGATTTTAAGTCCGCCGCGTCTGCCATTCCACCACAACCGCGTTGCTTCCCTTACCTTCTGAATTCATATTACCACGAGCTTTACGCTTGTCAAGACCTTTCTTTCCGGTTGCTTATTTGTTCTTTCAATATTAATATATTGAGTTATGAACAAATCTATTAACAAACTTCTAAATATCTTTTACAAAAAAGCAACCTTATTATCCGATGTCGCCGCGCGCTCAATGTTTCAATTAATGGATAAGGAAAATCCAGATTATATCCATGCCCTAAAATTTGCCGCAAAAGGCGCAATTGATGTTATTACTTTTGGATCAAATATATGCGAACATGAAATAACTCATTATCAAAAAACAGGCAAAAAGAAAAGACGCTATAATGTTGGCTCCATGAAAATACCAACTGCAAAAGTAAATATCAATAATATTGATGATTATATTCATTCGCTAACTAAAATTAAAGAGTTATTTGACGATGAAGATGCGTGGGATCCAGGCTTCGGTGGCAAAGCTTGGTCTGGAATCACAAATTCTTTAATAAATGTATGCAAACAATATAAGAAATATCTCTTATCTGATAAAGATAGCTCTGAAAATATTGAAACTGGAAATATGCTAATTGCCTATATGACTATGTTCGATGATAACTGCCATAATACAGGCTCTATATTTGAAAAATTAACAGATTATGAAACTGAATATTTTGGATTCAAATATGATGATCTAGTATCAAGCCCTAGAAAAATACTAAATATTAGAAACCTAATGCAAACATCTTCAAATAAAGCAGATTTGCTTAAGTTGATAGAACCAGACTTGGAAACAAAAATTCCATTCAAAGAAACTATCCAAAATATAAAACTAAAAGACCAAGATTACTATACAGACTCTTCTGTAAGAGTAAATGAATCATTGGAACATTTATCAGTCGCTCCTACAATTAGAAATAAATGCTATTATATTTCCTCTTGCTTCCATAATAATATGAGAGATCTTAATGCCTATATCCACAAACTAAAAGAATCAACCGAATTTGTATCAAAAAATATTAATGAGCTTATATTGGATAATCCACAAACAAAAATACTTAAAGATAATCTCCATAATTTATTAACCATAATTGATAAAGAAAATATAATCGTTGATATTATGCTTGATGGTATTATTAGTTTTCCTGATGGGTTAAGTTCTATAGTGTCTGATTTTGAAAATAAAAAATCGTTTCAAAATGAAACAAAAAATAAAATTTTAGATTTTGACTCCAAAATGAAACGAGAATTGCCAAATATTAATGCGGAATTAAAACTTAAATATAAAGCAAATAAATCTTATTATTTAAAGTTCTCCCATAAAATTAAGCAATCTACAAAATTAGAAAAACGTGATCTTAATTTATTGATCAATTGCCAAAATAAATTAATTATAGCATCAGAAACAGCAGTTACAAAACTCAAGGAATTAAAACAGGATGTTTTAAACATCATAGATTAATACCTTCTCTTTGTGGCTATATTATTGATATGTAATCGCAAATATAGCCTGTGGTTTTGTCCAGGATTACCATCAACCATTATTTTTTCATATAACCGAATCTCATTTACCGGAATACAGTAAATAAACTTTCAATTTGCGCTTGGAAAATTACAATCTTCTTTTGCTTTCTTGAACCCAATATACCATGGAATAACTTGCTGTCAACCAAAATCAACAGCCCAAGATACAACATTTATTCTTTTTCTTATCCTATACTATCACAATTCAACTGGTTATCAAGAACTTTATCCTATAAATCGAATCTTTCTTATTCATATTTCATTCCACCAAATAGGAACTTCCCTTTTAGTCCATTTTGCAAGCAAATGCTTCTCAAATTTATAGTAATTCCTATATGAAATTACAGCATTGTCCGAATGATATTGACCCGGCATACATTGCACAAATTTGGTAAGCCCGCCAACGGGAAGATTAAACCCCCGATCGGAAAAATATGAAAGAATATCTTGACACTTATGAACCTTGCCATATCTATAACTGTATTCTTTACATAGCTCCATTCCAAGGGCAACCAACCATTCAAAATTTGACGACGTTTCAGATGCCCATAATGAACATGGATGGCTCTTATGAGTCTCCCGATAAATAGGCTTCAAATTTGCGTTATGCTTAATATAAGCATTGTTCAATAATTGCGTCGTTTCCAATATCATCTTTACTACATGCTTGTCTACATGGTAACGAGCACACAAAACAATGTCTTCGTCTAGGATAAATATGTTCATTGAATATAATATGCTCACTAGATATTCTATCTAATAGCTTTTTACATATTTCATTAAAAGACAACTGCTAAAATATACCAGAATCGCAACATATAGGATTAGATATATCATAAAATTTACCTCTCTGCTTACCACCTACTTCCCATAATATTACCATCCCATTGTTATTTGTCAAGTTATTTTTTACCCCAAACCAAAAATACTTATCAAATCCAAAGATCCCTTTTACATTTAAGCAATAATCCAAATTTCTTTGGCTGCAAATTCAATTGATTCTTTCCCATCATATTCATAAATCTTGAATTGCACACCCGCATCTACCCACACAAGCGCCAAATCGGCAGCACCACCAGGATAAAAATCCTCGCCAAATTTCTCCAACGAAAGCTTTTCAATCTTGCTCACAATTGAATCAAATTCAGGACTCTTATGCAAATTGGAATTGCCCTCTTTATGCAAAGATTCCTTCTCAATTACCAACTTCGCAATATCCCCATCAAAAATAACTTGCTCCGCAATGTCGGCAGATGCCCATGTTGACCACCCAGCCCCAAACCTTGGCGAATATAGAACGGCAACTTGTCCCTTGTCATTATTCAACTTATTCATTTTATCCCTTTATCAGATTTCCACGAGATTCCAAATGCCCAATATGGATTATCATATACTCAAATAAATCGCTTTCCACATCCCCAGCAAATCCAGTAAAATCAACAAATGATACTGCTTCCCCACATTCATTACATGCCAGACTAGAATTAGGCTTGTGATCATACTGCAATTTCACAGCAACTCCAAATTGGAAATCGTTGTTATTCCAACTTCCCTTGTTCGGATTATAGAACTACATCCTCGTACACAGTTCATTTGTACGCAAGCCGCATCGGAACATTACATTCGTTGCACACAAAGATATGATCAAGATTATGTGCAAAGTAGTCGCCCCTGTTTGCTGATTCCTCACTGCAAAGTAGTCGCCCCTGTTTGCTGATTCCTCACTTCCTCCGCATTCATCACAGAAGAGAATGGGATGTGGTCCTAGAGCACCAATTTGGTCCTTGAGATCTGAAACTGTAATTGCCTTGGTAGTAGCCATTGTGTTTCCTTTTTTCAGCCTTGTAAAAATACTCTACCACAATTGAGACAACTTATGCCTCAGTTATTGGATTTGACTTTTCGGATAACAGCATCATATATGCCCATGCAGGCAAGGGTGCATTGGAATTAAGATAGGTCATGTTGACCCCGGCATAATAGGTCAACTCTCAATAATATAAGAAATTCCCAAATCCAAATTGGAAATCGTTGTTGCTCCAATTGCCCATGATCTCCTCATCAGAACTATTCTCTCCAAGACGGACATATACATACTCGGAAGTATCAACTTCCGCCAACCCAACTAGCAGAGCTTCAACGTCGGAGTATGACGTATCCCATTTCGTGCAATGCCAAATAAACAAATGCGAATTTGTCTGCGCATTGCCCGAATGCTCATCAGCAGATTCAAGACAACCTACAATTACTTCGCTTGCATTATGCCCAAGCAATTTACTATAACCTGTAGCAGTAATCGCTAAACCAACTTCATTGGTATATCCCATGATTATCCTCTTTCTAGCTATAGCTTACCATAAAGTAGCTGCTAGTCAAGAACTTTGCTGATTAAACTCGCTTCAGCAATACACGCTTGCCAGTCTGTACCGATACTCCCCATACAGAACCGGACCTTAGGTTAATTCCAAATGCCCAATATGGATTATCATATACTCGAATAAATCGCTTTCCATAAACGTCTTTACCAGTAACTACATATTTACTGTAATTAGCACTATTCATTTTATGATTTCCCATGATTAGATACTCCTACCAAATTCCTGATATGTCTGTACTTGTGGGTCCAGACGGAATCGAACCGTCAACTCTCAGGTTAAAAGCCTGATACTCTACCAATTGAGTTATAGACCCATTAACGATACCAACCCGATTCCTATATCTAAAAACCGAATTGGCTACGCTGTCGTTGCAGCGGTCCTATCCAAGACTAGGAGCCTTTTTTGACAAAAATTGCCTTATCATGGGAAGCAATGCCCATTAGCCCACGAAATTAACCCTACAAGCCTTAATTTCGCTCCTCCTGAATCTTCTTTAGAAAATCATAAGAAGTCCCGCCAATCTCATTGTATGGCATTGACGTAAATTCAATATCAACATACTCCTTGCGCAACCTTGGCAAAATATCATTAACTTCCGTCAATGACAGACTCGGTAGCTGAACAATCGGCTGCCATACATTAGCAACTGTGTCATACCAGTAAATCAGCATTTGCTCTTTCCTCCTCATTCCGTAAAGAAATAGTAAATATCAGCAGTCTCATCGTAAAACATCCAAATCCCGTCTTGCGTCAAATAATAGGCTTTTATATGATTCTTTGTCAATCTACTAATCTCAGCAGGAACGTCAACATTCATATTGAAAAATTCCCTACTAATACCATCAGCCTCTTCTTCCGCTAGGTGGAAATCTTCCACGCTACGCCATGGCAGCAAATCAATAACACACTCCCCTTCAAAATCAAACGAATCATTACACGTTCCAATAAACTTTGCTTTGTTCATCGTTCCGCCTTTCTTGCCCTACTATATCCCAACCTGTCAACTTGTCAAGCACTTTCTTGACTCAATAAACCATCCCAAACCGCTTCGTAAGCTAAAGCATCCCTATAAGACGGGCGCGTTATTCTCCAATATACAAGCCTAATAACGTGCGCTTGGCTCATACCTTCTATTCGCAACTCAAGCGACTTGGCAAGCCGAATCACGTTAGCATACTTAGCCCTCCGCAACATGCTTGCATTAATCATTTTCCTTGCATCCATAGAAACATCCTACCATGGAATCATGGCTTGTCAAGAACTTTCTTGCTCCAAAAACCGTTTCCAGGAATCAACAAAAAATATAATGTTAGCCTTACCAACAGGATTCATCGAATGAACAGTTACTTCAATCCCAGAAATGCACCTTGGATATTTATCATATAACCAATGCAAGAATATCATCGCGTTATCATATCCACTCAAATCATGGTCCAAATCCATAGCTACAGGCAATCCGTTCTTTTCAATAAGATCAATCGCCTTTACGGTACTTCCCGCTCCAATATACCCAGGCGGCGGATGCCGCCCAGGTGTGTGTATATTTGACCAATCATCATCAAGCCATAGCTTCCACACCTTAACCTACCCACACTTCTTCAGCTTCAACTTCTGTTTCTAGGATATTTCCGTCATTATCCACAAAGGTAATCATTGGATACCCATCATCCAATATCCCATTGTTAAATCCAGCAACAGTCAAAACCGCTGGCATATATTCATCATTATCCTGATGAATGATAATATCATATTCCAGTTGTTCTTTAGATAAACTAGATAATGCCCCAATCAGTTCTTTGTATGTCATGGTCTTTACCTTACTCCAATCTAACTGATTGTCAAGAACTTTTTACAACCCAAGAAATCCCCAATACCAGATAATACCCAATTGCCCCAATTATCACAATCGGCAAACATACCATCATTATCGCAATTTCCAAACTACCATCGTTATCCTCAAATAACAATGTTATATTGCCAATTAAATTATCCATTTACGGCGCTTTGCACCGCTTCACAAAATCAGCAATATCAAACGTCGGATCGTTCCTTGCAAATCCTGCTGCGATATTCTTGATTACCCAGTGCATAATCCAATCCCCATAAATGGGGTAATCTACATTATCCCATGACTTTACAAGCGCGGTAATAACAACCTCGTATTCTTGCTTTGTCATGCTTATCTTACCACACCCTTTCAACTTGTCAAGGCTTCTTTGCCCTTGCCCATGCACTTGCCTTATTCAATAAAATCCCCAAAAATGGGAAAATCGCAATGATCGCAATCAACTCGTCGCTGCAAAAGTGCATACACATTTTCCTTTTTCTCCCGCTACTTACTAAAAGTTATTACTTTCCATTTAACTTTTCCAATAATAATCTTTCCCATATACCTTGACTTTAATATAATCAAGACATGGCTCAAAGAAAAATACAGTGGAAAGAATAACAGCAGAGACAACAAGCCCCAATAAAATTCCCCAAACAATATCCATATTTGCCATTGTAGGGTCTTTGCTCTTGGCTTGTACCAAAAGAAAGATTACCAACATAAGACTAGGAGCCATTGAAGCATATTGATATTTCATTTATACCGTTTCTTCCTCGCTAACTATTCCCTTTTGTTCGTCTCTTTCCGCTTTTGTCGGGCGACGAACCCTATACTTACCATCCTTCAAATCGCGCTTATACTCCCGCCCAGAACATTCCTGGCATTTCATAACCAAAGGCACGTTCCCGTGCTTGTCAATATGCCCGTTCCAATACTTAATCCAGAACTTCTTTCGCTTCTTCTGAAGTTCGTTATCTTCAAGACAATCCATGGCAACCAACAAACTCTGCAAAGTTGTATAAACACTGGCAGGATGACAGCTCATAGCTTCTCCTTCAATAATGACCTAGATATACTTGCTCATTATCCGCAATAATCTGCCCAAACACAGAATCCCCTTATTCCAAGACTTGCGCACACTCTTGCACACTCAAACCGCTCAACTGTACTTCCTCGTTATTATCCAGCATTAGATTCCCTCTAAACAAAAACGATTTTTTGAACAGACAGACTATGCCCTGTCTATAGTCCTATATCATTGATCGGTAATCGCAAATATAGGCGTGGTTTTATCCAGGATTACCACAAACCATTATATCATATTATGGGCATTCCGCCGATGCGAATACGTCCCCCCCCATAACCACAACCCTACCCTCCCCACAAACCTCGCGCAGAATCACCTCATTAACGTCCTCGTCCTTTTCGACGACCTTGTAAATGGTAAGATCCCCCTCCACACACACAGCATCACCAATCCCCCATTTGTTTAGGGGCTGCGTGTAACTCCCATCATTCTCCCAATGCCCAGGTAGATTCTTGTTTCCGTTAAAGTGTTTCATTCCTTTACTATAGCTCCTTCTAAAGATTTGTCAAGAACAATCAGTCGTCTTCATAACAAACATGCTCGCCTGCATAAACGTCTTCACCACCACCTTCATCTTCTTCATCTTCTTCCTCAAAAGCCGATGATGGTACGCAATATGGCATACACATTACAAGCTCTTCCACTTCTCCTTCTTCCATATATGTCTGTGCTGTCGCAATCCCATCCTCGTCGCATTCCTCCAAAGTAAGAATAACCGTGTCCCAGGTGTGATTCTCGAAAAGTCGCGAAAACTCGCCCTTCATGTTCTTTCTCCTTGAATACAATATACTAGCATTCTGTAACTTGTCAAGTACTATTACTTGGCATCCAGCTTATTCAGCATCTAACTTCAATATGACCTTCGCCAACTCATAAGCTGCATCCCGCTCATCTATATGCCCGTCCGTATAGGCGTTAATAAGCGTCATGCTGCTTGCAGGGGCTGGCATATTGTCAGTTATCAGCCCCTCAAATAAGCCCCGATATTCCGCCGCATAAACATCGTTGGCTTCCATTACAGCCTTCGTAAAGACCTGTAATGCCCCCAAAACAGGACTAATCTCGACTTCATCGCCCCGTACACGCTTGCGCTTAAATACAGCATATTTCTTCGCTGCTGCAAGTAGGGAATGATTCAGCTTTAACTCAATATCAAGCGAATCGTTCAATAACTTTGATGCTAGATCCTTCCGCTTTTCATTCTCCATGGAACCACCTTATCATACGTTAGGAACTTGTCAAGAACTATCTTCACCAAGCCTAAGCCTGCTGGATAATAGCCTTAACCGCTTCTTTCAGCGAAATAGACCCGCTTCTGTAAGCTTCGTTTAGATTAGACGCATAGCCAGTATAACCGGCGGATACAAGGCATTCCAGGACAATGCCATATTCAATAATACGAACCTCAAAAGCTCGTGCTTTTGCTTCAAGAGCCGCTTTGTAAGACGCTACTAGAGGTTCCTTACTTACCGTGTATGCCTCATGTAGCTGCAACTCTCGCAACATCAAACTCTCGCAACGCTGCGAATACTTCTTCGCGGCGTCCACAAGCGCAAGCTCATACGCTTGCTCCGCATTAACAATACGCGACTTGCAACTTTCCAACATCGTTTCGTTCTTCATGGGACCACCTTATCATACGTTGTGAACTTGTCAAGAACTATCTTCACCAAACCAAAGCCAAACTAAACGTCTTGCGTTTCAAGTTCGGCAATCAGCCGAGAAACCGCTTCTTTGCTTGTAATCAGACCATCACAATACAGAGATGCCGCCTTGAACTGCCCTTCGTGGCAGCTATTCAGCACGCCAGCATAGGCTATGTGGCGCTCATGCCCCGCAACCTTGCCATTAGTACCAAGCTGGCGCATGGCGCTTTCAAGGGTAACATAATCACCCTTATAGACACCGCTCGCTTGCGCATCCTCGTGCGCTTGCACTTGCGCAAGGTAGCGTCTAGCAGCCGCCATAATAGCAGTATCATACGCTGCATCAATCCGTTGCACAACTGCGAGAGTCTCAATCAAGATTGTCTTGCTGTTCATAACAATCATCCTATCATGGTTCAAGAGTCTGTCAACAACTATCTCTCTCATCAGTCAATCATTCTCAATCTCCTTATTTCCCTTCCTATCGTACTTCGATCCGCGTCCCTTTCTAGGGACGAATGTTTTGCTCGCAAGGCGAATAATAAGCCCCTGGTCTATTAAGGCTCGAATAACGCCGTTCCTAACGATCTTCTTGTTCGTCTTACTCATAGGATCATCTTACCACGGGTTACTAGGTTGTCAATATGAACTTTTCAGTAGGGGGTTTTAATGAATCCTGGAACCCCAACCAGCCTACCCAATACCTAGAAAATCAGGAAATAGCAGGAAACAAAGCATTTTCTCAAATCCACCATCTCCAGGTTATCCATAGTGTACTTTTCAGTAGGGGGTTTTAATAAAACTGTACTGAAATTGGAACCTTGCCAAAAAGCTAAAAAATAGAAAACCCAAGAAAACAAAGTGTTTCCGGTAAAACTTGGGTAATCTGGAGTTCCTGGTGCGGTTTTCAGTAGGGGGTTTTAATGAAAAGCATGGAACATGTTATGGGGATGGGGATGGAACTACCCCGTGTTACTTATGCCATAATTAACTATGGCATATTATCATATTGCAACTTCCTAATATATCCAAAACCAAAGTCGTTATCCCATAAGTTCCCTTGTGCTTCAATATCGGTACTATCTTCGCCTAACTTAACATAGGCATAATCGTTATTATCCACAGAATCCAGCGCAATCATTAACTGCGCGATTCCTCCGTTATTCATAGACCACTCAACATAGGTCCAGATGTAAAGGTGTTCTCCCGAATCAGCATTCTTTTCAACTTTGTCTGCTGATTCCAGGCATTCATTAATCAGTTTATTTCCTTTGCCAAGCAAATGAGAAAATCCTGTAGCTGAAAGCACCAAGCCTACGTCGCTTCTATATCCCATGCTAATCTCCTGTTATTCCAATCACTTATACTAATACGCGCTTATCCGTCTTTACAGACGTATCCTTAGATTGCAGCTCCGTCAATCAAAACATCCTCGCCAGACGTAGGCATAGGCGTATGCGTAGCAGGGATTAGCATATAGAAACCAAGACCCCGCAACTTACTCGCCACCGTTTCAATACGGCTCATTCGCGGCGAATCTAGCGCGGAGATACGGGCTTCAATATCGCCCCACGCCGCTTTCAACGCGGCTTCAATCGTCTTTTCGCCGCCATCCCTCCGCAAGCGTAATAAGTCGCCATCAATAGCAACGGAATAGGCAAATTCGCTGCACGGGTTAGCTGGCACTTCGCCAGCGAATTGCGGCAATAGCGTCGCAACAACCCGTACTTCGCTTATGGGCACACTTACGTCAATGCTAGGTGTAAGTACAGTCACGGGCACGGGCGCAAGCGCAAGACTTTCCGGCTTGCCCGCGTAGCTAGTATGCAGCTTCTCAACTTGGAACGTCATTGTATGCGTTCCAGGCGAGTCAACCCAGAACTCGAACGTTGCGGCTTTTCCCTTGCCGCGCGTTCCTGGCGTATAAATACCAAGACCAAGATCGTGCAGTTCCTGGAACAAAGCAGAAACTTCGTCCCTCTGGTATCCGTCCCGGATCATATCCGGCATTCTCATAACTTGGGATAGACTGAAACAAACAACCTTATTCTTCATGGTGCTCTTTGCGGTGTTATTCGTTGTCATAAAGTCATATTACCTTGTTTCAAGAGATTGTCAAGAGATAACTGTCCGTTGCGAAAACTTGTCGTTGAAAGACCAGTGCTCTGGCAAAGCCCTGTTAATAAGGCGCTCCGCCATAGCAGCTACGCCAGCGAAAGGTACGCCGTGCGTGTTCCTAGCGGCTGCAATGGCAGGGTCGCAAAGGACAGTAATAAGTTCAATCTCCCGCCCATACGCCGCAGAAACGGCATAATACGGAATGATCTCTTCCGCCGTGGTGTTCGTGTTGTCCACGATTACCACTTCTTCCTGGTTAACCATGGCTTCCAGGAACTTCCGCAAACACGCCCCATGGGCGTTTGCCAGTTCCCGAAAATCAAAGATATATTCGCCAAACCGACAAAACCAGTCGTCGGCGGAACATACCACAGAGCCTGGAATAGATGCCGAATGCGTACTTTTTCCAGAGCCAGGAATGCCAGAAATAATAATCGTCTTCATTCTTTCCATCCTTTCAATAATCTACGCTTAAGTCCATAAAAAGGACAAAAAAGAACAAGGCGAGAACTAGCGCACCTAACACGAATTCAATCATGCTTTCCTTCCTTTTCTTGTTTGCAAGCCCCTACAAGCCTTTACAAACATTCCCTTGTTGAATGCCGGGTTATCCACTTCAAGCGCCAGGGCGAACTTATCGCATAGCGTTGAAAGATCCGATTCAAGCAATCCAACGCTTGAGATAACGGTGGCAATCAGGATATAATCTTTTCTTGTCATGGGGCTGATCCTACCTTGCTTCAAGAGATTGTCAATAGGCAACGCATACCTTGCGCTAGTCTAGGCACTTGTTTGCGCGCGTTTCGCTAACGCCGTCTTGAACCTTTGTGGCGTCAAGGCGCAACGGGTCAGCAGCGTTTGCTTCGTGCCCTTGTAGTCCGTATGAGCTTTAATAGTGCCCTTTACTGCAAAGATCGTGCCGCGCTCATCTTCCGACAACTTAATGCCAGAAGCTTTCCAGACTACGACATTCCCCTCGGAATCCAGGAAAGACAGGATTGTCGTTGCCCCATAGACTCCATTGCAGACGTATCGGGACCGTAAAGTCAAGTCCCAAGCCACCTTATCTCCAACTTTTCCCAAGTATCCTGATGCAGCAGCTTCCTTTGCTGCATCCTTACTTGCCCGATAACTTGCAATCACACTTGCAAGTATGCCTGTGTTGCGAAAAGCACAATGGCTAGAAGCACAAACAACCTGAACGTTGTTTGTGTAATCAGAAGAAACAACGATCTTCTTGCCCCATTCTAGGGCTTTCGTCGCTTCTTCCAGGTTTTCCGTCGTGGGGCTGAAGCCATCTTCAATCCTTTTTGCCGCCCGTTCCGCTGTTGCCGGAACTCCACGTTCTTCCGCCTTTGAACGCGGAACCCAACCCTCTTTCTCAATCGTTGCGACTACAGCCGCGAGGAATCCAACCGTGCTGTAGCCATCTCCCCTACATTCAGTTTCTTCTTCGTCTTCTTTTTGATTCAGGCAATCCCGAATCTCGTCCAACATTGAAAGTACGGACAATGCTTCGACCGCATCGTCGCTTCTTACATAATCGGAAACACAAGCGTTTCCGATCTGTTTCCAATCTCCGCCTTTTCGTAAAAGGATAACGCTATTGCGTTTCCTTTCTTTCCCGCAATGATCGCAGGTGTTGCTTGTTCTCCTGAACCGTTCTGGCACGCTTGCACCTGCGTATGCCTTGATCAAGTTACCTTGACCGGCAAACTCGATCACACCTGCAAACGTCCAACCTGCGACTACAGGGGCGGACCCTTCGATCCTAATACTAACTACCTGAACTCCTTTAATTCCGTTAACAGAATTAAAGACAGCCTCTCCAACCTCAAACCTAACGGGCAACATTCCCAATTTTGTTGCTCGCCTATTCAACTTTTCCAGCTTTTCCCGAAGCTCGGGAAGCCTAGAACTACGAATCATATAAGTTTCGTCGTTCATAGAAACGCCCTATCATGGAAAGAAGTTGTCAATAGAAAAAAAAAAGGGGAATGAAAGCCGTATTGCACGGATTCCATTCCCCTAAAAAATCAGGAGACTGAGTAAAGTACGAACTCGAAGGTCGCTTTCGCGACTTCTTCGGACGTATATTCGTGCCGGTCTGTCAAGCGCGGCAAGCCGCGCACGCCCATAACCAGGGCACTATCCCCTTCCGCCAACAGCACACTTGGGGGGCGTTCTGGAACCGCCACTTCCAGACCGTAGCGCGCCGTCATGGCGCTAATCGTCGCTACATGCGACGGGTTAAGGCACGAAACAACGCCAGCACCAACAATGGCGCGAGTTGCCTCAATAGACATGACTTTCCTGGAGATCGTGCAATCTCCAGAAAACATAGAAGATGCCAGCGCGAACCCAAAAAATACTACCATGGTACACTCTCCTCGAAAGAAACGAAAAGCATGATAACTCCACAAAATATGGGAAAAGACGGAGCCGCATACATTGCAGACTCTTCTTTTCACCTTGTTAGCCAACACTACCACGGGCTGTAATAGTGTCAAGAAGAAAGTTTAAGCGAAGCGACTAGGCTAGGCTTCCATGTCTTTTCCCTTCGCGGCATCCCGCGCCACGACGGCGCGGTCCTCACAAGTCGCCAGTACGATAACGGCTTCCGCCGCTACCGTGACCGTACCCTTACGCTTCGCCGCAAGAGCCGCTCTTGCGGCTTTCGTCCTTTCCCTCAAAGCTGAATCTAGGGCGTTCGCCCTAGATTCAGACTTCTCCGCCATTGCAAGATACGCAGCTTCCGCCGCTGCATCCCCTGCAACCTCCGCCGCCCATTGCAGTTGAAGTTCCGCGCTTTCGCGGAGTCTGGCAGAGCGGTCTTTCATCGAAACAAAGACCCTTTCTACCGAGCCTCCACTTGTGCGCTTTCCGCGCACACTGATAGCGCCATCGCTATCGTAAAGTCGTGCCACGCCAAAGGCTGGCGCGACGGGCGACTCCGAAATATTAGCGGTAGGACCGTTTGCTAACAGCTTGTTAGCTGCTAGAATTTTTGCCCTTTGCGCGTCAATCCTAGCTTCCGCCCGGCGAAGCCAGTGGCACACCGCCGCCAGTCCGTCTGTTGCCCTGGCTTCCGCCCGGTGTGCGGGCGTACCGCCGACACCGCGAACACTCTCCCGGTTGGATAACCGGGCTTTGCCGGTTAGCACGTCTCTTTCCAAGTTCCTCCAAACAACGGAGGATGAAGGGTCGATGGGGGATACCCCCGCCAAGTGGACGTTTCCCCCGCCTGCATCCAGCCAACGGAAAGTCTGGAAACCCAGACCGCTTGCCCGGATCTCCGTAACCTCCCCTTGCCCGACGCTGTAATAGCAGGATTCCCGCGTCGTTACAGCATCATGGTGGCAATGCGCTGTACCGAGAGCAACCCTAGAAGCGCAAACTGACCGGACGGAACGGACGGAACGACTATTCATGGGAATACCAGCCTTCCAGATTTTCAGCGTTTGCGAAAAGAAAAGTTAGGGCTGTGAAAGGACCGCCGCTACAGCAGCAGCGGAAGAGATCAAAAAGCCGATAACCATCAAAGCCACCGGAAAAAGAAACATCGGAAAGTCTCGATTCATCATTCTATCCTCTTTTCTACGTTTCCAGACTTTCCCCTACCGCGCACCATACGCGATAGGGGAAAGTCTCCTAATCGTGATTTTAAGTTGTCACAGACCGGGGGGAAAGACCGTTTCCCTTCCTGCCAGGAACAATATAGTCGCTTCCAAGCAAAGGTCAAGCAAAAAGTTTTCTTTCTATAAGTATGCGAAAACACTAGGGTTATCGACTAGCCTTAGCGCCTTAGCGCCTTAGCTCCTGCCTTAGCGCCTTAGCTACTTAGCTCCTACCTTATCGCCTTAGCGCCTTAGCTACTTAGCTCCTGCCTTAGCGCCTTAGCGCCTTAGCTCCTTAGCTCCTACCTTATCGCCTTAGCGCCTTAGCGCCTTAGCGCCTTAGCTCCTGCCTTATCGCCTTAGCTCCTGCCTTAGCGCCTTAGCGCCTTAGCGCCTTAGCTCCTACTTTCGCGCGAGCACTTGAATGTTCCAGATTCTTCGGGGAAACGTGCTTAGGCAAGCTGCGCCAGCCTTTCCAGCCTTTCCAGGCTACGGCTGCTGGTGGTAAAGGTGATAGGCTGCTCGTCTGATTCGCGAAATCTGCTTAGGGCAAAGCTGCTTCAAGCAAGCAATGGCAGGCAGGTAGGTTGTCTGGATGGTAGGTAGTTGAAGCTAAGGCGACTTGACCTGCCATGGTAGGTCAAAGGCACTGGTAGGTAGGATGCGAGGCAGGTCTTAATGGTAGGCTGGCAGGCTGGTAGGCTGTCTGGTAGGTCTTAATGGTAGGTGGAAGATTGACCTACCATGGCAGGTTGTATGAGTTGGAATCTTTGGATAATCTGGAGTGTGATAATATAAAAGGAAAGTAAAGAAAGTATTACTTGTGGAGTAATGGTTCTAGGATTGTGTTACTTCCAGGTTATTGACGAACCGGAAGTTAGTTGAAAAGTTTGGAGTTACAGTGTGGACGGAATCCGCTCTGGCGCTACCGCGCCGCCGCCCCAGTTTATAATGATTTAACCCGCTCAACTTTTATTTTTAGCATAAAACATAGTCTTTTTTAATATAATAAATCGTAACCATATCAAAAAAAAATCATTACATATTTCAAAAAAAATGATGAAAAAAGGCTTTAAATATAGGCTTTTTTGATAATTTTATTCTGGAACCCCTTGATTTATAGCATTTCAAACACATACTTATAATTATCAGCAAAACAAAGCAATTTCAATAAACGAGAAAATAACAAATTATTTTAATACATTTTGTAAAGCAGAAGTAAGTAAAAATGCAAAAGCAGATAAGTAAAAAATAATATAGATTCGAATATAGGTAAAAAAGCAGAAGTGGGTAAAAAATAATGTAGATACAGCGGATGTATGTAAAAGCGGAAGCAGCTAAAAAATAATATTGATGCGAATATAAGTAAAAAGCATAAGTAGGTAAAGAAGTAAACGACACGGACGTATCATTTTATGGGACCTAAGTAGGTTATATTATATCTATAGTCTATAAGGTCTATAAGGTATATAGTCTATAAGGTTTATAAGGTATATAGTCTATAAGGTTTATAAGGTATATAGTCTATAAGGTTTATAAGGTATATAGTCTATAAGGTTTATAAGGTATATAGTCTATA
>CAIOOA010000169.1 GCA_903859815.1 uncultured Methylococcaceae bacterium
TTATGCGGCGGCAGCAATTGGGCAATAATCTTGGCTTTGAATTCTTCAGGGTAGGTTGTCATCGTTTTCCTCTTGATCGCCCCCACTATAGGCTAAAAATTCTCCTTGCGGGAGGCGACATCTATCCTGACACAGGGGGCTAATGGCACGGCCGGCACCAGCGACAAGGATTTCCCGAAAGCCGTGGAAAAACTGCTGGTGGAGCATTTCACCCAGCAGCGAAGGGCCTTGAAGAGCCTGACCGTCTCGGACTACCCATCCAAGCAAGGGTGGTTGTGCGTCCAGTATGATTCCGTCCAGCAAAGGCTGCGCACTGAACAAAACCCGACGAGAGAGTATTTGGAGTTTGCCGACCATGGCATCGTCTGCCGCTATTCCCCTGCGTCGAAGAACCTGATCCATGGGTTTTCCAGCCAGCGCTATCACACCGGGGCACCGCTTGAGTTGTCAAAATCCACGCTGGAAGAGGCCAATTCCTTCCTGAGGAGCATCGAGTTGACCAAGACTACAGAATAATCCCTCACGATGAAAACTACTGTTGAGATTCCCCTCCGCCCTCACGGCAAAGCCAAAGGCTTGATTTTGCTGGCGCTTATCTGCCTCTTGGCGGGTTGTTCTGCTGGCTTGAAGATTTACCCGACCGACGTGCCGCCCACTTCTCTGCGCTTGGGCGAGGTGTCTTCCCTGGCCTCCAAGCAGGACATCAAGGCAATGGGGAAGACCTATCAAGGGCTGTTGGCTTCCGGGTTGAAAGACGGCGACATCCAAAATGGCAGCTTGGGTTCGGCGAGGGTGTTTTGTTGTGGTGGCTTGGACGAGGAAGGGTCGGACATTTTCTTTTACATCCCCAAGGGCATCAAACCCAATCTGGGGGACATTGTGGAAATCCGTTCTGGGGTTCGTCCCAAGGACAGCCTGCCGGGCAAGCCCAATACACTGACCCGTATTGTGCAGAAGCGCGGCGAGGACGGCCCGTGCGATTGGGTTTCCAAGGAGCGTCTTATCAAGTGGAATGGCATTTTGTATTGCGACTGGATGCCAGCCGAGCATTGGACATCGCCATTGAACGGCAATAGTTTCAAGGTCTGGTACAAGATGGACGAAAAGTCCAAGACATCGGGCTCGATCTGGCCGTTTTGATCGTGGTGATTGTTTTGGAGTGTCAAGGCTTGCCAAGACCTGCAAAGCAAGCTTTGCCACTCCAGCCGATGGCATTCAGGGCGGGTTCAAAACCCGCCCTGACAAAATCAAGCAGCTTGAGCGAGCGGGTTTTCGGCTTCCAGCGCGGCTTGCACCGAAGGCCGTTCATCAAAGCGCTTGCCGAAGGCGGCGATGTTGGGGTAGGCGGTCAGGTCGAAGCCACGCCGACTCAACCAAGTCCAAAATACCCCCAAATAGGCGTCGGCAATGGTGAAGCGATTCCCTACTGCCCATGTTTTGCCTTCCAGTCTTCCGTCTATTATTTTCAAGTAATCCAATAGCCTGGGCAGGGTGTGTGCTTTGATTTTCTCGTGTTCCGACGTGTCGGGATGATACAGTTCGGGCCGGTTGACCGGTTTGAACGCGCCATGCACATCGGAATTCAAAAAGCCGATCCATTCTTGGATTTTCGCCCGTTCGACGCTGCCCGCCGGGGCAAGCAGGCCCGCCTCCGGCTTCAAGTCGGCTAGATAAGGCAGGATTGCGCTGTTCTCGGTGATGACCTCGCCCGAATCGGTCTGCAAGGCTGGGACACGGCCCAACGGGTTGACCCGGTTGATGACCGAGTCCGGTGTCCGCAGCTTCACAATTTCAACATGGTGTGGAATGCCGAGTTCCTTCAAAACCACATGTGCGCCAAAGGAGCAGGCGCCGGGTGCAACGTATAAAGTCGTCATAATGTCTCCTGAGTGAATCAAGCCCCGCAGGGCGGCGAAAGCCGTTGCCGACGGATTCGGCAGGCTTGCACCTATACAGCAGGAGTCATGCCGGATACGATTTTTTACGTTCCCATGCTGCTGTGGCTGGATAATCGGCAAACCGGCTATATTCATTTGTTGCGGCACACGCAAGCCAGCAACAGCATTTGCTGTTAAGGTAACAGCATAGGCGGTTTGCAGCCGCCAAACAGCCTGTTCATCTTGGCACAGGCCATGCTTAACTCATTCGTCTTACCGGATCAAGCTCATTGTCGGGCATTGATTACGACATCCCCCACCAGCCATCGCAGGAACTACTATGACTTTACTGGTTTTGGACACGCCCGAGTTGGCGCAAAAATACGAAGACCTCAGTGACAAGCAATTCGAATTGCAACGTCATGTAATATTCACCATCGCCGTCAAAAACTAGCAGGAGAACACAAGCAATATGCAATACCGTCCACTGGGCAACACCGACATTCAAGTCAGCCTCATCGGCCTGGGCACGATGACCTGGGGCGAGCAGAACACCGAAGCGGAAGGCCACCAGCAATTGGATGCCGCCATCGCCACCGGGGTCAATTTCATCGATACTGCCGAGATGTATTCGGTGCCGCCGCGCCCGGAGACCTATGGCTCCACCGAAAAAATCATCGGGACTTGGTTCAAGCAACGCAATAACCGCGAGCAAGTAATCTTAGCGACCAAGGCCGCAGGGCCGGCCAAGTTGCTGCCGCAAGCGACCCATGTGCGCGGCGGCGTGTCGCACTTTAACCGCAAGAATTTGGAAGAAGCGCTCAACGGCAGCTTGCAGCGCCTGCAAACCGAATACATCGACCTGTACCAATTGCACTGGCCGGACCGCCCGACCAACCATTTTGGCCGTTTGGGCTACACTTACGAGCCGGAGGAAAAAGACACCGCCCCCATCCTAGAGACACTGGAGGTCTTGGGCGACTTCGTCAAGGCGGGCAAGGTGCGGCACATCGGCGTGTCCAACGAGACCCCTTGGGGCGTGTCGCAATTCCTGCAACACGCAAGGGAGCAGGGCTTGCCGAGGATTGTCAGCATCCAAAACCCCTACAGCCTGCTCAACCGCACCTTCGAGATCGGTTTGGCCGAATTCGCCCATCGCGAACAGGTTGGCTTGCTGGCTTATTCGCCGCTGGCCTTTGGCGTGCTGTCGGGCAAATATCTGCACGGTGCGCGACCGGCGGGTGCCCGCCTGACCTTGTTCGAGCGCTTTGCCCGCTACAACAGCCGGCAAGCCGAGGCCGCCACCCAAGCCTATGTGGATTTGGCCAAACAACAGGGGTTGAACCCTGCCCAATTGGCGCTGGCCTACGTCAACAGCCGCCCGTTCACCACCAGCACCTTGATTGGCGCGACGAGCTTGGAACAATTGGCTATCGACCTAGCCAGCGTCGATGTCCAGCTAAACGCGGAAGTGCTGGAGCAGATCGAGGCAATCCACCTTGCCAACCCCAACCCCAGCCCGTGATCGAAGTCGAACACGATCAAAACGGCTCGGGCGCAACGCTTGCGTTCCGCCCGGCCAAGGCCGATGATTTGGAGGATATCGTCACCTTAAAACTAAAGATGTTCGAGGACGCAGGGTTTTCCAAGCGACTGGCATCTAATGTTGAAAGTCTCGTATATTCGCACTATCAAGGCTTGTATGCCGACCATCTCGCCATCCATTTTTTAGCCGTCGCCGACCGGCAAATTGTCGCCATGGCCGGGGCCTTCATCAAATCCGACATTCCCTATTGTTTCTTCCGCAATCCACACTACGGGTTCATTGGCGATGTTTACACGCGGCAAGAATGGCGAGGCAAAGGCTTGGCAAGGAAATTGAGCCAAGAATCCATCCAATGGCTGCGCGTTCAAGGCATGGGCGAGGTGCGTTTGCTGGCAAGCGAGCACGGCAGGCCGCTTTATCAATCCTTGGGGTTTGTGCCTTCCGATGAAATGGTGTTGAGGCTTGATCAGTGAAAAAACTTGAATATAAGAGACACCATGCGTGAATTCATCCATCAAAACCGGTTTCTGCTGGCTTTTGTGACGCTGTCCTCTTTTATGGGCATCTCCGTCGGCTTGGCCAGGGTGACCACGTCGCTGTATGCCTTGGCCTTGCATTCCAGCGACACCCTGCTCGGACTGATCGCGGGTTCGCAAAGCATCGGCATCTTGATCATGAGCCTGCCCGTCGGCGTGTTGGTCGATCATTTTGGCCCGTCAAGCTTGTTTTTGGCGGGGACTTTGCTTGCGGGGTTGACTTATCTATTCATTCCCTTGTCACCCACGCCGGAATTCCTGCTGGTTTGCTCCATGCTCATCAGCTTTTTCATGCCCTTGCGCTTTGTGTCCTTGAACACCGTGTTCATGGAGCAATTGTCGAAACTCGGCGAAGGCAAGGCGGGCTGGTTTCGCGGTACGCACATGGTGGGCTTTTTCCTGCTTGGCCCACTGCTCGCCCCCATCGTCATTGGCGAATTTAGTTTTTCGGGGACTTACTGGCTGATCGCCGCCGCCTTCGGCCTGACTCTGCTGGCCGCCCCTGTCGTGTTCAGTCATTACACCGAACATCGAGGCCATGGCAGGCGCTTTTTGTGGGCAGATGTCATTGGACAATTGGGCCTGTTGCGTTCAGACTTGGCCTTGCGCGAAGTGTGCCTGATTGAGTTTTTCGCCCAAGCCGTCAACGGCTATTATGCGTTCTTCATCATCGTGATCGCTATTCAGTCGTTTCACCTAGGCGCGGACGATGCCGCCAAGCTGGCGGCGGCACAAGGCTTGTCATTGATCTTTGCCCTGTTTTTTCTTGGGCGATTGGCCCACCGATTCGGTCAACGCACGGTCTATCTGGGCAGCTTTTCATGGATTGCAGCGGCTTTGGCCTTGCTTGGGCTGACCCCTGCAACGCAAGGGTTATGGGTGGGCGGCTTGGCTTTAGGCTTGGGTGTGGGGGTGCTGGAAATCGTCAACCTCACCCGCTTCGCCCGCATCAGTGCCGTTCTGGGCCGCGGTAAAATCGCCGGGATCAATGCACTTGTAGGGCCCTGTGGGGCTTTGTTCGGCAGTTTGCTCGGCGGCATGGCCGGCCCGGTGATGGGTTTACAAGCGGTATTCTTATTGTTCCTGCCACCCTTGTTGTTCTTCGGCGGGCGCTTGCTGCTACAAGGTGTTGCCGAGGTGGAAAACCATCATCCCATCTTTAAATGGCGGGAGAACCCAGGCCAGGCCCTGTGGCATTTATTGGAATGGCTTGCCATTGCCAGCTTGTCAGTGTCGTTGCTTTTGGGGTCGGGCATGTTATTGCGACCGGTACTGGCGACCCCATCTGGACTCGCGATCTTGCTGTTTTTAACGGCTTGGAGTTTGCTTGTCGGCTGGCTGCCGTGGACTCGCGGGAAGGTCAAGCCTTCGGCTGCGCTCGCCGCACTGCTGGCCTCCACCGTCTGGATAACCCCGCCCTTGGTTAAAACCTTAGGGGTTCAATCGTCTGCGGGCCATTGGTTCGATGCAATCCTTGGATTGATAAGGGAAATTTGATTGGACATGCAAACTGCTTTTACCATCGATTAACATCCATTTTATATTAAAGGGGAATTTCCATGCACTACACCCATCTAGGCCGAACTGGTTTAAAAGTCAGCCGCCTCGCTTTGGGGACGATGAACTTCGGCCCTCATACCACGGAGGCGGACAGTTTCGCCATCCTTGACCGGGCGCTGGAACTCGGCATCAACTTCATCGACACCGCGAATGTCTATGGCTGGAAGACTGGCGAAGGCATCACCGAGCAAATCATTGGTCGTTGGCTGGCGCAAGGCGGCGGGCGGCGCGAGAAGATTGTGCTGGCGACCAAGGTGTATGGAAAGATGGGCGACGGGCCTAACGACAGCCGCTTGTCAGCCTATCACATTCGACTCGCAGTGGAAGGAAGCCTCAAACGTTTGCAAACCGACCATATCGACCTATACCAATTCCATCATATTGACATAGAAACCCCTTGGGAGGAAATTTGGCAAGCGGTCGAGCGGTTGGTACAAGAGGGCAAAGTGACTTATGTCGGCAGCAGCAACTTTGCCGGTTGGCAACTCGCCCATGCCCAAGGCATCGCAAAATCCCGCCATTTCCTTGGGCTGGTCTCCGAGCAAAGCCTGTACAACCTCACCGAGCGCACCATTGAATTGGAAGTCATCCCCGCCGCCCGAGCCTTAGGGATAGGTGTGATTCCGTGGAGTCCCTTGGCGGGTGGGGCCTTGGGCGGCATTCTCAAGGACAATGGGGCAAGGCGCTTGTCCGAACTGACCCAGAAGCGGTTGGAAAAGCATCGCGCCAAGCTGGTCGCCTATGAAAGCCTCGCCGCCGAAATTGGTGAAAAGCCAGCAGACATTGCCCTTGCGTGGTTGCTGCACAACCCCGTCGTCACCGCCCCCATCATCGGGCCTAGGACGTTGGAGCAATTGGACGGGAGCCTTCGCGCGTTGGAAATCAACCTGTCCGAAGACGTGCTAAAGCGTTTGGATGAAATCTGGCCCGGACCCGGTGGCGAAGCGCCACAAGCCTATGCTTGGTGAGGCGGGATGTCGATTTATGTATTTTGTGTGTTCCCAAACTTGAGCTATAGCCGGACGGGATTTGTAATCCCGTCCGTGATGTTTTGCGCTTTGCCACTGGCTTCGTCGGGTTGCACAATACATAAGCAGCGAGGTTGCAAACCCCGCCGCGCAATTCAACATACCACGCCGCGCTTCGTTATTAAGGAATGAATAAATCTAATAGCCATCTATTAATATTAGGATATAACCCTATATCTAAAACAAATTCTTGTCCCCTGCCTACAGAATTCAATATTACAACTTCATTATTTTCAATTGTCCATCGCTCTTTTTTTCTATGATAAGTTAACGCAAGTTTTTCTTCACTAGGATAAAAACAAGCTGGTAATTTCCAAATTGACCGATTGCCTTGCCTCATATCTGTCAAGATTTGTATATCTCTTATACTCTTAAATATACCATAACCTGAATAATTTTCACTTATTTCTGGCAGTAGAGTTTTACTGCCAATATAAATCGTATTATTTATATTATTATATAAATGCGGGTGGCACTCAAGCCATGGATATTTTTCTAAGATGCTTGTTGTGTTGTTATATACAGAGATTACATTTTCAACAAGTAACCAACCATAAATTACATGTAAATCAGGTGCATTTTTCTTAAACTGCCATACCTGATGATGCTGTTCCACTTCCCTAAACCAACCAAAATATATAAATAAATCCCCTTTACCAACATAATTATTTGATAAATGTTTTTGGGATGCGCCTACTTGTCCAAAAGCTCCTTGCCAATTTTTATGTCTATTAGTAAGAATATTATGGTCTATGTCTGGATCGAGATGTACATATTGCTCGGATGTGAGTCTTTTACTACTTAAATCATAAATAACATTAGCAATATCATATCCATTAACATTAAGGCCGCTAATTTTTGTTGGAGAGTGCGAACTTGGAATAGGAAGAGAAACAATTATATTCTCAGGAAATATTGGACTTGGCATACCACCATTTGCAGAATCAAATCCCTTTCTGCTCAAAATTATTTTCATCGACAACCCTTAACTTTTTTATTCGCTGCATAAAGTTCTTTGATAGATAGAGAATTTTCAAACCGTGGATTTAAGCCTTGTATAAAATTTTCATAGGGAATTGATGGCGGAGCATTTTCCGCCAGTTTCAAAATCTTCAGGACTTCTTCATGCATCGCTATAGTTGGCAAAGAGCTTGATTTTATAACTCGCCTATCAACGTCATACATATGCTTGTATAAGTTCGGTGCGATTTCTTCGAGAAGTATGCCATTTTCCTCGTACAAGCGAAAATTAGCAAAAATCACATAAGGCCAACCATCTTTAGGATTAACAGGGACTTTTCTTGCCCCAATTCCTATATAATTGATTTTATATGCGATATTCTCAGAGCCAGCATCAGGTCGTTTCCCACCTATTCCAATAACTGAATTAAATTCCCAATTTCTTATTCTCCCCATACATCCGTTTATACCAAATATACCTTCTGCATTAGGGTCGCCTTTATGCGTTCTCTTGTAAATCAATACAACTTGATTGCTATTATTCAATTGAATTTTATTATTGTAAAGTCTAACTATATTTACTCGTTGCCAAGCTACAGAGAGTGTGAAAATATTGATCGTTCCACGTTCCGTGTGGGAACGCAGCCAGCACCGCTCCGGCGGTACATGACGCGGAGCGTCACCATAGGCGTTCTCACGGTCTCCGTGGGAACGCCAATCTTCACGTTCCGTGTTACCTAAACCGCAGACCCGTTCCTTCCCTCGTCGGGGCAAAGGGGCGATAAAAGCAGCAGGAGAAAAAACGGAGCCTTAATATGTGCAATCTCCTTAGGCACATATTATAGCCCTATATTGCGTAAGTCATCCCTCTTAGCAAATTGGCGGTTTGTGGCAAGCCTTGCTTAAGCAAGGTATCGATATACTCCTCGACAGTTTTCTCTGGATTTTTCAGACTCCGCCGATGCGTTGCTGCCGCTTGTAACACCTTTTCCGCGTCAATATCGTAAAGATCGGCGATGAAATCATCGGGATGAACGGCTTCAACATAGTATTTTGCAAGTTCTTCTTTAGGAAAATCCTTCAAATTAAACGTGACAATATGGCTGGCTTGGATCCAGATGGCAGCAGCCAAAACATGGCGGTCATCCTTGTCAGGAAGCGATAGAGTAGGAATCAGAAATTCATAACCTGTCACCAAGGCATCGCGGACATTACTGTCCATCAACTGCCGAGTGCGCTGTAGTTGTTCGGGTTTAATATCTTCTCTGTCAGCCAAAACGTTGCGGGTCCATTCATCATGGATGGCATCTGTCCATTTGGCCCGGTAGAGATCGGTCAGTGCCAGCCGCATAAGAAAATCCCGCAACGGAGCGGGATAGAGTACACATGCGTCATAAATGACGGTAAAGCTGGTCATTATTTCAATAGCCCATGTTAAGTTCTTGTGCCTGGGCCGTCAATTCATCTAATGCTTTGTCTCGTTCCTGATCAATTTTAGATTTATAGTCAATCAAATCCCGATAACGAACCCTTCTGTGGGTTCCCACTTTATGGAATGGGATCATCTTTTCATCCAGCAACTTGATTAGGAAGGGACGGGAAACATTGAGAATGTCTGCCGCCTCTTGGGTCGTTAACTCGGCATGAACAGGGATCAAGCTTACCGCATTGCCTTGTGCCATCTCAGAAAGGATATTGATCAATAACTTGTATGCTGTAGTGGGTATTTTCACCGGCTCGTGTTCGCCGGTTTGATCAATGACTCTAATCGATTGCGCTTCATCCTTCGTGCTGAGGAAAAAAGACAATAGCCGGCTGCTTTCCCTGGCAAGCGTCGCTTCCGATTCGGAAGGAAGTTCCGGTTTTACATTAGTGCTCATGTTATCGTTGTGTCGTTGTGTCGTTGTGTCGTTGTACTTGGGTGTTGCAATCACCTTAGGTAAAGCATACACAATCGAAGCAAACGAATCAATCGAAATAAACGAAATTTTCTCGTTCCCAAGTTCCAGCTTCACTGCCATTAAGTTAAGGTGAAACCCGTTTAAAAACAATGCTTTTTCTGCCGCTTATGAAAATCCAGCAATCCCCTTGCGGACGTTTTGACGCGTGGCGGGTTTCGGCCTTTCCTTTCCAAGCAGGGATTGGTCAGGAA
>CAIOOA010000170.1 GCA_903859815.1 uncultured Methylococcaceae bacterium
AATGAGAACCCATCTCAATTACGCGCCGCAACTGAGAGTCCTGCCCACAAGTCACCTGGAAAAATGACGAAAAGCGCAGAAAAAAACCGTTAGGGGATAGTGCCTGTTTTTAAAAAAACGGGGTTTTCTGTCTGGCACAAGGTATTGCCATTGGGTAGGCGGCGGGCGCTACTAATGAAGGAACTATAAAACCCCCAGTCTGGCTGACCCGAATCCAGCGCGGTGTATTGCCATACGATTTCATTTTTTATGGGATCAATTTCCAACACCCGCGAACCGCTAAACACGCTCAGTCGTGTTGGCGGAAAACCGGATGGTCCCTCGTTGTCAAACACCAGCAAATGCCCCGCACCGGGCAAGCCTTCGGGGATGATGTGCGCATCGTGCTGTCCGCTGGTCTGATCCACCGGGCGAGGCACGGTTTCACTGAAAATGGGGCGCAAGGGGGCGATTTGAGCGCTGAATCCGGGACGAGGTGGCGGCGCTTGTGTGGTCGGGTAATCAGGCCCAAGCCGCCAGACAATGTTGCCGGATTTTTTATCGATGATGGCAATAAAGCTGGCTTCCCGCGAGTCAATGACAATATTATCGGGGCTGAAGCGGGCATCGCCCGCTTTGGCCCATTGGTTCGGGCCGATTGGCTCCATATCGTTAATGGTCAAGAAGCCGTGTCCTTCGTGACCGTCAGCCAACACCTTACGCAAGATTTCCAAACCTTCAGACGACAGGCCGAATTCCTTGAGATGATCTGAAACCAGCCAAGTCCAGGCAATCTTGCCTTCCGGGGTGACTTCATAGATCGCTTGGTCGGCGATGGGTTTGGCACTGAATTCGGGGATGACATGGTTTAAGGTAGTGACCACTAAGGTGTTGCCGTTGGGCAAGCGATGCCAATCATGGTTCTGCCGCGCCGCGCTGCCAGGCGCTTGTTCGCCCCATTGCCAAACCACCTTGCTGTCCCAATCCAACTCGCCAATGGTTTTGTTATTGAAAATGCCATTAAACGGTTGTTCCGATTGATCGCTAGTGGACAGTTGCACAAGGATATGCCCTTTTTCACCGCCAGTGACTTTGGGGTCTAGGATTTCGCTAGGAAATCCAAAGTAGGCCCAACGGTGTACCTCGTTACCATCCATGTCAATCAAATGACTTTTGCCATCGGGTGCGCCAAAGGCGACATAGGAATGATAAGCTTTGGCCGGGTCGAAGAGGGTGACACCCGTGGGATAGACGCTGGGGCTTGCGTTCGCGGCCAGAGAATATCCTATGGCGAGGCTGCCAATGGTTAATTTGAAAATTTGAGTAAAATATTTTACACGGATATTATGCTTACTATTGTGTTGAATAAGTTTCATGAGGTATCAGTACGGAATCTTAATCAGTTCTGAAACAGCCTTTGTGAGCCGTTTCACCAGCGTTGTTACTCTACAATCTGATGTTGTGCATTAGTCGCTCTATTTCATTAAACCCCTTAATAGTTGATTCGTAGAATCTATCAGGCAGGGTCTATGCCAACAACACTGTCATGTAATATCAAGTAGAATAGTCGGGATGATACTGCCTGCTGCTGGCTGGAAAGCAATGAATACGAAAGTATGTTGGCAGGGAAACAGAATAATCAATGATTAGCGGCATCATGCAAAGCCCGACTCACCAGTTTGCGCACATCGGCATCGGGGTCTTCCGAGGCTAGGCGCAACCATTCCCGCGCTTCGTGGGTGCCAATGGTCACCAAAGCCGCCGCCGCTTCTTTGCGCACATTGCTTTGAACTTGTTCCAATAACAACTTGCCCAAGGCCGACACTGATTGAGGCAACTTCAACTGGCCCAAACTCCAAGCGGCTTTCTGGCGCACTTGCCAATACTCGTCATCCAGTGCAATCAACAGGGCATCAACGGCTTGGGTTGCTTTGGTTTTGCCGACGGCTTCGGCGGCTGCTTGCCGGACTTGCCAATCAGCATCTTGCAAGGCTTCCCAAACCGCAATCCCCCGCGCAGCTAAAGTCGCCACCGCCGCCCTGCGCACTTCTGGGCTGGCATCGCCAATGGCCTCATGCAAGGCTAATATAGCCTCGTATTCATTGAGATGACCCAGCACACCGACAGCGGCACGGCGCACTTCAAGCTCCGTATCATGCAGGCCGACCTGTGCGGCTGGCAGCGCCAATCCAGAGCGCAAGGGTTTAAGTGCCCGCAACACAGCGGCACGCACAAAGGCATTAGGATGACCAGCCCGTTCTAATAAAGCTGACAAGGACGAGGCTCCGCTCTTGGATGCCAACACTTCCGCCGCGACGCTCCTAACCTCGCATTCCCTGTCTTCCAAGGCATGCAGTAAAGCGGTGACAACTTCCGGGCCGTCGAACTCTTCCAAAGCCCGCACGGCTTCCAGGCGGACATCTGAATCTACATCGTCCAATGCTTCCGTCAGCCAATGAATGGCATCCTCGTGGTTGGATTCGGCCAAGTCCAGCACCGCCAAACGGCGCAAGGCGGCATCGGCATGGCGCAAATGGGCAAGGAGGGCGTTTTCAGGAACGGGGGTGTTCATGACAGAGCAATCTCCGGCCAGTGTTGCTGCCAAGGCCGCACCGCCTCAAACGCAGCGGAAGCCTTCAACACACCCACATCGTCAAACCGCCGTCCGACAATGTGCAAACCCACCGGCAAGCCATTGTCAGCGAAACCACAAGGCACGGAAGCCGCCGGATGTCCGGTTAGATTAAACGCATAAGTGAATGGCGAGAAACCGGCAGATCCAATGAATTGACCATCGATATAGGCCGGTGGATTGCGCCCAATTTCAAATGCGGTCACTAATACGGTAGGCGTTAACAACAAGGCATAGTCAGCGAACAAGCGGTTGACCCGCTCCGCGACGAGGTTTCGCTGTTTTAAGCCTTTGGCATAATCCACCCCGCTGATGGCCTGACGGGATTCGATCAGCTTGGCGAGCGTCGGGTCTAGCCGGTCTTCCCATTCCGGCAAATAATCTTCCAAGAACGCACCGACCCCGCAAGCCAAAAACAGCTTGCTCAAGCCGGGAGGCACTTCCGGGCTCCATTCAATTTCTTCAACATTAGCCCTCAACTCATCGACAAACACCCGCGCCGCCTCTGCGGTCAAGCGGGCTACTTCCGCCTCGACTGGCGCACGGTCAAAGGTTTTCACCCAAGCCACTTTCAAGCCCCCTACCCTGCCCTTGCTGGCAGACATATAATCAATGCCCGAAGCCGGCAAGGTATTGAGGTCGCGCCCATCCGGGCCAGCGATGACATTCAACAACAAAGCCGCATCGCCGACCGTCCGCGTCATCGGCCCGACATGCAACTGCGACGGAACGGGCGCGGGCGGCCAGTTCGGCACCCGGCCAAACGAAGGCTTCAAGCCATACACCCCGCTTAATGCCGCCGGGGCGCGAATCGAACCGCCACCATCCGTAGCCAAGGCCAACGGGCCTAAACCCGCCGCCAACGCTGCCGATGCGCCGCCGGAAGAACCGCCCGGTGTGCGCTCCAAGTTCCACGGGTTGCGCGTGATGCCGGACACCGGCGAGTCAGTCACGCCCTTGCAGCCGAATTCCGGCGTGTTAGTCTTGCCGATTAAAATTGCCCCGGCCTGCTTCAAGCGGGCGATGGCGGGTGCGTCTTCTGTGGGTATGGAATGCTCGAAAATCCGCGAGCCGCGCATCGTGCGGACACCCGCCGTGGCGATCAAATCCTTCACCGAAAACGGCACACCATGCAATGGACCCAGTTCAGCCCCGGCAATCACTGCTTGCTCGGCCTGCTTCGCCTCGGCCCGGGCGGCTTCCTCGGTCAAGGTGCAATAGGCATTAATTTTGCGGTTTAGCTTATGGATACGGGCAAACACCGCGTCGATAACTTCAACCGGCGAGAGGGCTTTGCGGCGTATCAGGTTCGCCAGTTCGATGGCGGAAAGGGTGGGAATTTCTTGAGCGTTCACGGTGGCCTTTATTCAAGTCATTAGGATTGTTTGTGGTGGGGGCGGTTTCAACCAAGACATCTGTGAACCACAATTCATGCCATGTAGTGAGAATTCTTGAGTGCCGGTTATGAAGCTCAAGCCATTCTCCCCAAAATCTAATCTGTTTTATTTGGAATGCTTAGGGTATAGCCGTGCTTGTCGGACACCCTGCCAACAAAACCAAGCAGTCACCAATCATCGATGAGCGCTCACCAAGGGGATGATTGTATAGGGCTGGACGAGTTGCCGACGTTTATTGTTCCCACGCTCCAGGCGTCACTGCCATTAAGTTAAGCAAAAAACCGCCAGATTTGCGATGATTATACGATTTTGAGTCAACAATGGATAAAAAGAGCAGGCGTTGGAAACCAGTCGGACACTCATTTTGGGCAGTGCGTTCAAATCCCTTCACC
>CAIOOA010000171.1 GCA_903859815.1 uncultured Methylococcaceae bacterium
CCACTGCGACATCCTCGAAACCGGAAACGATTCCTACCGGTTCAAGCAGAGCAAGAGGGCCAGTCAGAACCCCTGATTGGCCCTTGAAACTGGAAAAAATTGGATGTTGACAGGTGGAAACTTTTGGATGGTGATTGACAGGTCCTGAAAACATGGCTGGGCAATCAGGCTTCCCATAATGTCTCACCTATCCCTGTTCAAGCCGAACTGGATTTTGGCGATCCTGATTCGTTATAGCCTAACCGGTAAAACGCGGGGGCTTGCTGTTTTCAATGGGGTGTCGGCTTCATTTTCCGCCACGAAGGGCGGTGTTATCCAAAATATGCACACCGGGTTCATCGGCCTGAGCGGATCGAAGCAATGCCAAGGCCACCTGTGAGGCTTGCACAGGCTTCCATTGGGGAGGAAACAGCCAAGCCAGTCGTTTGCCGATTTCCTCCCCCATGCGCGGGTTCGGGCGGTTTCCCAGCAGCAGGGAGGGTCTGGCGATGGTGAGCGACGGATAGCCGAGTTTTCTCACCGCCTCCTCCAACTCGCCTTTGACGCGATTGTAAAAAATGTTTGAACGGGCATCCGCGCCCGCCGCACTCACCAACAGGAAATGCCGGGCCCCTGCCGCCCGTGCGGTTCTGGCAACCGACAGCGGGTAGTCAAAATCGACATGCCGGAAGGCGTCTTGGGAACCGGCTTGCCGGATCGTGGTGCCAAGGGCGCAAAAGACCCAATCCACCGCAAACCAGTCGGCATGTTCATCCAAACGGTCGAAATCGACCCTGCACTCGCGGATGCTGCCAAGCGCTTGGGTTTCCGCCGACAAAGGCTTACGCACCAAGGCGCGGACTTCTTCCACACGGGCATCCGCCGCCAATAAACGCAGGCATTCCCTGCCAACGAGTCCGGTGGCTCCTGCCACCAAAGCGATAGGCTTTGCCATGGAAAACCCTCCTTCGGGTTGTGAATGGGATGTTGACCAGTCAATGTAGGGACAGTCTCTCAAGGATGGAAGGATGGCGCAAGCCTACGCGATGACGGTGACAGTAATAACGATTTACCCATGGCGGGCCGCCCAACCCCAACCCACGATCTGATGAGGCATGAAAAACGGTTGTGACCAATTACGCAGCCAATGGACGATTCAACTCGGTGCGCCAAGTGGCGGGGTCAGGGTTGGATTCGGGTCCAGACAGGTAGCATTCCCATAAACTGTCTTGCGGGGTCAGCCCCTCGGTTTCGATCCATGCGCAAAACTCGCCCCACGCCGAGGCAAGCCCTTCATAACCGCCCGTATAAATCGTGCGAACGATGCTTGCGGCAGGCAATTGGCCCATCTTCACCCGTCCGACGGGGGTGATTGGCCGGTCAACCGGGAAACCCACCTCGAAATCGAACAGGCTGGATGGCCTTTTCGGGTGGTAGGTAAAACACGGCCCGACGGGATTGGCCCCCTGTGCGGTCATGGCGGCCATCACTTCGGCAATGGCCGGACCCATGACATGGCTGATTTCGGCGAGGGAAACCGTGAGATGGATGACAGCGGTTGGCTGTTCGCCGGTTTGAGTCAAGTGTGGCGTATCCAGCATGTAGGCTCCAAAGTGGTATGTTGTGACAGGGGGTCAAGACGGCGACGAATGGCAGGCTTCTGCTTCCGAACGGCAACAAGCAAACCGTCAACAGGGTGTTTCAGGCGAATTCGGCATGCGAAACAGTTGCCCTCGCAGGGACCAAGTTCGAGCCAATGATTTTAATGTGTACCGCTTTATGGCCTGCCGAATTGCTGCTATAAAGTATGCCTCCGGCGCATCCACGTAGGCGGCAATATTCCCATTCAGCCAGCTTCCTGATCCCACTTCAGCGGCAATAATTCGTCGATCCGGCTGTTGGGCCAGGTGGGGAGCTTGTCCAGGGTGTCCTTGAGCCAGGCGGC
>CAIOOA010000172.1 GCA_903859815.1 uncultured Methylococcaceae bacterium
CTCGCCGTATTGGATCAACCGGGCGCGGACGATGTTCCGGCTGATGCCGAGCAGCCGCGCGGTCTGCAATTGGTTGTTTTGGCAATATTGGTAGGCCACCCGCATGATGGCATGTTCAAGCGTATTGTAGAGGTCGGGCAGATTTTCCTCGAACAAGGCAATCAACGCCTGTTCCAGTGCCTCCTCACGAGTGTTCGATTTAATTCCCGCCCCAAGCCTTGATTCCATCCGGCTCAAATGCAAGTGAACCGGTTCGACCACGTTGCCCTGGCAGACCAGCACGGAATGGTGAATGACGTTTTCCAATTCACGGATGTTGCCGGGCCAAGGGTGGGCGAGCAGGGTGGCTTCCGTCGCCTCCGACAGTCTGACCTTGACACCGCCCAACTTTTGCGAGTAGATGGTCAAAAAATGCCGCGCCAAGGGTAGGATGTCGCCGGGGCGGTTGCGCAGGGCCGACAATTCGAGTTCCGCCACGCTCAGCCTGAAATACAGATCCTCGCGGAAGCGGCCTGCGGCGACGGCTTCCAACAAATTCACATTGGTGGCGGCGACCAGCCGCACATTGATGGGGATGGAACGGCGCGAGCCGACCCGGACCACTTCGCGCTCCTGCAACACCCGCAGCAGCTTGACCTGGGTCGAAAGCGGCAGGTCGCCAATCTCGTCCAGGAACAGCGTGCCACCGCTCGCCGCCTCGAACCAGCCTTCCTTGGAGTTGACGGCCCCGGTGAACGCGCCTTTTTCATGGCCGAACAATTCGCTCTCCACCAGCGAGTCGGTCAGCGCGCCGCAGTTGACGGCGATGAACGGCCCTTCCGCCCGGTTGCTCAGTTGATGGACGTGCCTTGCGATCAGTTCCTTGCCGGTTCCTGTCTCGCCGATGATCAACACATTGGCCTCGCTGGGCGCGACCAGGTGGATGCGGTGCAACAGGTCGTTGGATTTCGGGTCTTCGAAGACCAGTGCCGTGGCCCGGATCGACAAAGCCATTTGATGGTGATTGGGGAAGGTAAGTAGGGTCATGGGCTTAATATCCTAGTTTCTGAAGATATTACTATATTCTTTTTTAAAACTATCAGCCAATAACCAATTGATTAAAGGTTATAACAAAACCCATTTAATCCGGTTAGATGGGGATTTTATGGCATTAGATTGTTAACATGTAAAATATAGAGTGTTCTGGAATTAATTGCCAAGGTATAAATCATAAACATAGAACTTTTTTGACATGGAGCGGCAGATATATTGGGGGTTTATAATCCGTTATATTGGAATTATATCGTGATTTAGTGAAGGCTTGGATACGCTATACCTTGACCATTTACGGTATGGTTGAGGTCATGTTTTTTGTTGCACACAGCCCATAAATTAACTGACAATGTGCGTAACGGGCATCATAAGTGAGCCAAGTCCCCATAAATTCGTTTTTTTAAAGAATAATCAGAAGGTTATCAACAATGCCAGCAATCAGTATGTTCTATGGCCTTATCATTAGAATGCTGTTCATGGACACCAAGCAGCACAATCTGCCGCATATCCATGTCGAGTATCAGGGGCAAAACGCCGTGTTCGCCATCCCTAGCGGTGAATTGTTAGAGGGAAAGCTACCCGCTAAAAAAGTGCGCCAAGTACAGGTGTGGATCGATCTGCACGAAGAAGAATTGATGGCGAACTGGTCACTGGCAGTCAAAGGCGAGCCGGTTTTCCCCATCGACCCGCTGCGTTAGGAGCCTGTCATGCTGCCATCGGTCACTGCCGTTCAAGCCTTGCCTGACTACCGCTTGTCATTGACTTTCGACAATGGCGAACACAAATATTTTGATATGTTGCCCTATCTACAATTCCCCGTGTTTCGGCGTTTGCAGAATCCAGGGTTCTTCGGGCTGGCCCGGATTGATTACGGCACGGTGACATGGCCGGGCGAAATCGACATCGCGCCGGAGACGCTTTATATTGATGGAGTTGATAAGATTGGGCTTGCTTAGCTGAGAATTCGGGTGGGGCATGCGATGTAGCGCACATCCCGCACCTTGATGTGAGTTTGTCGATGGATAGTAAAATTGGAATATTTTCTCAAAAAACTTGTCCTAGGAGTATGTGGTTGTAATTTTTCGAGTATACTGAACCAAATTATTAGAGGAGCAATCAATGGCTGTCAAACGCATTGTCATCACACGGGATGATATTATCAAAGCCAATACAGCTATGATCCAAGGAAAATCCGTTGATTTTTCCAAGATGCCAAACGGTGTTGTCAATATCATTAGAAAAAACAAGCCATCAGCCGATGAAATTCGTCGCGCATTTGCGGAGGCACGTCGATCCGTGGAGAGTGACGGTTAAATGACTAATGGACACAGTCGCTACAATTGGATTTATAAGAAATTAACCAATGACCCAAATGACATGGTGGGTGCGCTTGCGTATGTGATTTATAAACGTCAAAAAATTGCTTACATTGAAGCTTATGCAATCGAACATGGTGGAACTGAGCCTGATGATGCGGCACTAAAATCGTTTCATATATCTACCGATAATGAAATTGCCATAGCAGGCTTTCGGACACAAGCAGAAGTGATGCTTGATAAGTTTTTAGATCAGCTACTTGCTGGGCAACTTGAACAAATGCTGGAAGAAGTAAAAGAATCTACATTTATTACCAAATCAAATAGTGTTGAGGAAAATGTTCGCACGGATATTGAGCATTCAAAACAGCTTATTCAAGGAGAAATATCAAAAGTACAAACCACGTTATCAGAACGCAAAGGTTTTTGGGGCTGGATAGGTGCTTTGGGTGGAAGTTTGCTTGTTAACCTGCTTACAGTCATTGTCATTGGATTAGCTGTAGTCGGTTTTAACCAGCTTGCTACTATTAAGACTTTTCTAAAGCAAACCATAGAGAATTCAGCCAACCCCGCGCCATCAAATACTGACGAATCTACGAAGCCTACCAAGCCCTAGGAATAAAAATTACGGTTTCAACTAACCAAGATTGATAGAATTTAAGGTGGTTTTACGACTTACGCAATAACCTCACCAGGCGCTTTTGACAGAAAGGGATATAATCAAACCCCGTGTCCCCGAAACCATTCCTGTAACCGCCGCCAGCCGTCCTCGGCTTCCTCTTTGCGGTAGCTCGGGCGGTAGTCGGCGAAAAATGCATGGGGGGCGTTGGGGTAGATGTGGATTTGTGACGGGCCATGAGCGGCTTGGATCGCGGTGCGCAGTTCTTCAACCGTCTCCACCGGGATGCCTTGGTCTTGACCGCCATACAAGCCCAACACCGGCGCTTTCAGTTCGGCGGCGACATCGATAGGTTGTCTGGGGTTCAGTTCGTTGACCGGGCCTTTCACCTTGCCATACCACGCCACGCCGGCCTTGAGTTTGGGCTGGTGCGCCGCGTACAGCCACACGATCCTTCCGCCCCAGCAGAACCCGGTGATGCCCAGTCTTGACAGGTCGCCGCCGTGCTTGCCAGCCCACGTCGCGGTGGCATCCAAATCAGCCAACACTTGGGAATCGGGTACTTTGGACACCACTTTGTCGCGAATCTCGTCAATGCTGGTCAGCTTGGACACGTCGCCTTGGCGGGCATAGAGTTCCGGGGCGATGGCAAGATAACCGAGCTTGGCGAGGCGGCGGGTGATGTCCTTGATGTGTTCATGCACCCCGAAAATCTCCTGCACCACCAAGATCACCGGATGCGGCCCTTTGCCCTTCGGTGCGGAACGGTAGGCCGGCAATTTGCCATCGGCCACCGGTATCGACACCTCCCCGGACAATAAGCCTTCGGCATCGGTGGAGACCATGGTTTCCGAGCGCACCGGGCTGACCGCCAATGCGAAACCGGCGCCTAGCACACTCACCAAAAAATCGCGCCGGGCCAATGTGGGTATGGGTAATGTGCTGGCAGCATCACTGTTGATAACTGATTCGGACATGACAACCCCCGGTTTATTTACGGCCTAGCCAGAGCGACCTCGGTCGCCTTGACCACGGCCACCGCCTCGTTCCCGACCTGAAAACCCAAGCTCCGCAAAGAAGAAGTGGTGATGACCGAGGTGACGACCCCGGCCGGCGTGTCCAATTCAATTTCGGAGACAATGTCGCCCAGTTGAATGTGCTTGATGATGCCTTTGATCTGGTTTCTGGCATTGATGGCGGAAATGGACATGATTGCTGCTCCTTAAAATCGTAATGTTGCAAACAAGGTGGCAATGCCGGTTTATCGGGAAAAGGGCAAGCCGCCAATAGGTTTACACTCTAGTCGAAAAACGCCCGGTTTTAAAGGAAGAATAATACCAATACCTTCGCCAATCAGCATGAGTGATTTTTGAGGTTCGGGGCAAGGGTGGGTGGTCAGAAAAGGTAGAATACCGGTGTTTACCACAACGTCCGGCATCTGATCCCAATCTGAC
>CAIOOA010000173.1 GCA_903859815.1 uncultured Methylococcaceae bacterium
GAAGTTGACCGGTACTGCATGACCGCATTGAATGCCGTGCAGACGCGCATTTTAGGGTTGATCGGATTCCCGCCGACAATCTACCAAGGGATTGAAATGCAATCCGGGAAACTGGCCGTTAAAATGGGCGAACCGTGAGAAGGATGTTGATGGTTATCGAAACAGCGAAGTACAAAAATTTATGATTGAAAACACCGACAAGGATAATGGAAATCTGAAATTTACTTTCATAATACCCCCTACATCACCATTATTTACAGGAAATGGTGAGTTTAATATTAAAATATGGGAGGGTCAACTTCCATCCCAGTGCGGTAACAATTCATCATTAGAACTTTTTGGAACAACAGTTAAATTAGATACTGAACAGAATGACTTACCCTTTCATCCTGATGTAAAAATTGAACAAGCGGGTTCTTCATCTTTGCAAAATGGAGATGGCGTAATTTTTGAATACATACCAATCTATGATTACAGCAATTTCTTATTAAGATACAATCCAAATTATGTTCCCATATCAGAAGCAAATATTACATCATTCCTTTCCAGAGAGAACATAAGAAGCGAAAGAGTTGGTAAATGGACAAGTAAATTTCATGCTAGAAGTATATCCTCAGCGAAATGGACGATCACCGTTTATAGCAGAAATTCGCGCTATGCCAAGCGTGTAGATTTCAGAAGAATTTCTGATATCTACTTCTATTTTGACGTAATAGTAGGTTCTGGATTATCGGGATCAAACTAAATACCATGTGTATTATGAATCCGAAAGCTGGTACATTTACTAGATATATGCTAGTGATTGCATTGGCTGTTCTATCGGATATCAGCACAGCGGAAAATAAATCAGGGGTGGAGCCGCAAGTATTATCCTTGCCGAAAGGGCCGGGTTCTATCGAGGGTTTGGGTGAGTCGTTTGAACCACAGTTGAACACCGGTACGGCGGCGTACCGAGTCAAGCTGGCGGTTCCGCCGGGTGTCAATAAACACCAACCAGCTTTGTCCTTGATATATAACAGCGGGTATGGCAATTCCCCTCTCGGCTTGGGTTGGCGTTTGAACGTGCCTTACATCCAACGCCAAACCGACAAGGGTTTACCTGCATACACCGATGGCGATACTTACATTCATTCCGAAGCGGGTGAACTGGTGCCGCTTGCGGATGGCAGTTTTCGGATCAAGATTGAAGGCGCGTTCATGAAGTTTCAGCGCAACGCCGACGGTTGGGAAGTATGGGAAAAAAATGGCATCCATCATTATTTTGGCACGACCAGCGCCGCCCGCTTGGAAACCGGCCTAGGCCCGTTTGCATGGCAGTTGGAGAAATCGGTCGATACCTATGGCAATGTGATTTTGTATTTTTACGAGAAAGACGGCGGACAGGTGTATCTCAAGGAAATCCGCTATGGCTTGGCCTCGGACGCGGTTTATCAGTCCATGCATTTTCTCTATGAAAACCGCCCCGATGCGTTTACTGATTATCACAGTCGCAGCAAAGTCTTGACCGCCCGTCGTTTGTCTACTATTGAAATGCGCTCACGCGGTCAGTTAGTGAGGAAATATCGGCTTTCTTATAATGCCAATTCGGATTTGTATTTCCTGTCCTTGCTGTCGCAAGTGACCCAAGTGGGTTCTGATGGTATCAGCCTACTGCCGCCGATGACATTTGGCTATAGCCATTATTCGGCGCAAACTTTCAAAACGGTGGCGATGAACAATCCTCCGCCCGTCACGGTTTCCCTAACCAATACGAATGTTGATTTAGTTGATATTGACGGCGACAGTTTACCGGATGTTTTATACACTGACCCTGGAGATTTACCATCAAGCAAAGGACATCACTTTTATATCAATAAGGGACGAGGTGATTGGCAAATTAATACTGTCATATCAGATATTTCTCCAGACTATAATTTAAGCAATACAAACATAATTATGTCAGATATGGACGGAGATGGATTGGCAGATTTGTACGTCAAAGAACCAAGAGTGACAGGGTATTTTAAAAATTATGGAAACTATTCATGGGATAATTCCAATTGGAAGCCTTACAATATTAATCCTTATTTTAGTTTCAATGATAACAATATAAAGTTATTGGATATGAATAATGACAAAAGGATTGATGTCATCCTAGATTCTGGCACTAATTATCTTATTTGGATCAACCCTAAAGACGGACAAAATTGGAATACAGATTCAAACTATATTTCAAAACTGCCGGGAGGTGGACATATTGCCTTAAATCAACCCTCTGTTAAGCTAGTTGATATGAATGGTGATCGCATGGATGATTTAGTAGTTTTACAAGAAAATTTTGTTTCTTATTATCCAAATAAGGGTCTTGCGGCATTCGATAGTGAAGTCATTATGCAAAATCCCCCCAAGAATCTTGGTATTCTGGTGGATGATTTGGAGCTTTCAGACATCAATGATGATGGACTTTCGGATTTGGTCCTTGTTGGAAATAGAGGTGTTAGAATTTGGTTAAATGCAGCGAATGGCAGCTTTAAATCAGTTATAGAACTCACAAATACACCATCAGTCAATAGTTTCTCCGCCCACCGCTTCGCGGACATGGACGGCGACGGTTTCCGCGATTTGTTGATTACCAACGAGAACTCGGCCAACCGTTACCAGTATGTCAGCTTCAACCAAGGCACACATCCGAACCTGTTGACCCGCATCAGCAAAGGCTTGGGCATGGAAACGACGATAGACTATAAATCCTCGACAGTGGATTATTTGGCCGACCGCGACGCGGGCAAGCCGTGGGCGCAAAAACTGCCGTTCCCGGTGCAAGTGGTTAGCAAAGTGACGGTGAAAGATGCCTTGAGCGGTCAAACGTATGTCACCGACTACCATTATCGGGATGGGTATTATGACGGCGTGGAAAAGGAATTCCGTGGCTTCGGCGAAGTGGTGAAACATGAATATGGCGGACAAGACGCGCCGGGTTTGCTCAGCTTGCACGGGTTTGATGTCGGCAAGGAGTATGAAAGCCGCAAAGGCATGACAACCTCGTTAGCCTTATTGACCGAATCCGGTAGCCTCAATCCTTTGCAGGGCGTGTTTGAAAAGGCAGACCACAGTTTGACCACCCGCACCCTATTGACAGGCACAAACGGGCAAGCCGTCACTTATTCATTCACCTCCGCCACCCGCGCTCAGATTTACGAATCGACCACTAGCCCCAAAACGCTGCTCAAAACCTGGGATCAGGATGCTTACGGCAATATCACTCAGGAATTTGATTATGGCTTGGTTGAGGGCGACAACCGGGCGGCAGGTCAGGATGAAGTATTAACCACGACTCAATATAAGTATGACCCGATAAAATGGATCATGGATCGGCCTAGCGAAATCCGTAAAACCGGCTTGGATGGCGGTTTTGTCAGCTTGCAAAAATTAAGCTATGACGGCAACGGCGGCTTGACGCTGGACGAGCGTTCACCTGATGGCACGAAGTTTATCCCTATCCTGCGCAATGAGTTTGATGCTTACGGCAACATCATCAAGATGACCGATGCCAATGGGCATAGTCGCGGCATAGATTATGATCCGACATTCCACGCCTTGCCGGTCAAGGAAACCATTAACGGGCTAAATCTGACCATGCATGCCGATTATGATCTGGGTTTGGGCGTGTTGACGCAATTCACCGACCCGAATGGGCAAAACACGACATTCCAATACGACACCTTTGGGCGTTTGTCCGCCATTATCAAACCTGGCGATAGCTCAGAATACCCCACGCAACAATTCAGCTATCTACTCGCCTCGCCAGTTAGCTATATTCAAACCAGTAGCCGGGAAGAATCCGGCAAGCTTGGAACCTTTGACACCCTGATTTATTTCGACGGGCTAGGCCGCAAACTGCAAACCCGCTCAGAAGCCGAGGCGGGGCAATGGGTGGTGACGGAAGCCGTCAGCTTCAACCCGCGCAAAGGCATACAGCGGCAATGGCTGCCTTATTTTGACACTAGCCAGAATTACACCGCGCCAAGCTTGGACAAACCCAATACGCTGATGGCCTATGATGCGCGTAGTCGCTCCATCCAAGAAACCAACCCGGATGGCAGTTTCCGCCGCACGGTTTACCGTCCGCTGGAAAAAGTCCAATACGACGAGGAAGACAACCGGACGGGCGGAGTTCATAACGACACGCCCAACAGCAGCCTCACTGATGGCCGCAACCGCTTGGTGGAAGTGCGCGAGCGCAACGGCGTGGACACTTACACCACCCGCTATGCTTATGATGGTTTTGATAATCTAGTCAAAATCACCGACCATGAAGGCAATGTCAAAACCCTGCAATTCGACGGGCTAGGCCGCAAGACGGCGATGGACGACCCGGACAAAGGCACGATGGTTTATCGGTATGACGATGTGGGCAATTTGCTGTCTTCCACCGACGCGAAAAACCAGACGGTCTCCTACGCTTATGATGCCGCCAACCGGATTGTCAGCGAAAGCCATCAGGGAACGGTTAAAGTGCGCCACCACTATGATGCGGACTTGCCCAACACTCAAACCGGCATGCTCAATACCTTGGGGCGGTTGGCATGGGTGGAAGACGAAGCCGGTAGCGAAAGCTATGCTTATGATGCCCGTGGGCGGATTACCCGGCAAACCCGACAATTGGACGGGCTGCCATTCAGCACCGGCATGGACTATGATGCGCTCGACCGGCTAACGGGCTTGACCTACCCCGACAGTAGCCGGGTGGAATATCGCTACAATGCCATGAACAAGCTGGAATCCGTACCGGGTTATGTCAATAACATCGACTACACGCCGACCGGGCAGAAAGCCGTGTTTGAATATGCCAATGGTGTTCAAAGCACTTATGCTTACGATACCCGCCAACGGATGAACCGCCTGAGCAGCCAGAAAAGCGGCTTGGCTTTGCAAGATTTGGCTTATAGCTACGACCAGTCCAATAACATCAGCCGCATTGCCGACCAGCGCAGCCTGAAAACCCCGGAAGACCGCAGCACCGACTATGCCTATGACGACTTGTACCGCCTTACTCAAGCGAACGCCGCGCCGTTATGGGCCGAGCAATACCGCTACAACCCCATTGGCAACATGACCTTCAAATCCGACTTAGGGAATATGGGTTACGGCGCGGGCAACGCTGGGCCTCACGCCCTGACCAACGCGGGCAGCACGGTGTATGGCTATGACGGCAACGGCAATCTTGCCAGCAAACCCGGCTTTGCCTATCAATTTGATGCCAAAGACCGGCTGGCGCGGGTGGACAGAACGGCGGACGGCGCAATAATCCAGTATGCTTACGATTTTAACCACCAGCGCAAACGCAAAACCGTCAGTGTGGGCGGGAAGACCGAAACCACGCTTTATGTAGACCGATTTACCGAAGTGCGCCCCGGCAAGCTGGTCAAAAACATTTTTGCCGGGGATCGTTTGGTGGCAAGGGTGATGGTTTCGCCGTTTGACCCGGCCAGTTTGACCGGCGGCGCACCCCATGTCACGGCGGCGGATTTGGATGTCAGCCCGAATGATGGAGTGATTAGCACAGACGAAATCCGTGCAGTCGGCGGTTCTGGCAATGCTTTGAGTCCGGCGGTGATGGCGGATGTGTTGCGACTTTATCAAGACAGCCACGACACCCTGCCGGGTTTGGTCTCTTTCGCCACTCTTGCGCAATTGATGCACGAAGTGGACAAAAGCCCGCTTGACAGTGTTCAAGCCTATTTTTACCTGCCTGACCATCTCGGCAGCGCCAGCATCGTCACCGACCTATCCGGCAATGTCGTTGAGCAATCGGTGTTTTACCCCTACGGGAAAGACCGGGAACCACGTACAGGCGGTTTTAATAGCGAATACCGCTTCACCGGCAAAGAACTGGACGACGAAACCGGGTTGCATTATTTCGGAGCGAGATATTATGACTCCCAGACCGGGAGGTTTGTGAGTGTGGATCCGTTGTTAGTCAATGACCATAAAAAGATGTCGGAAAGTACAGTTGCACTCAATATTTATCATTATGGGAGAAATAATCCAATTGTATTTGTGGATCCTAATGGATTGTACGAAATTGCGAGCGCAGAATGGAATCAAGAACTTGTTAGAGCTAGGACTGAGGACAGAGATAAATTTAACATGATGAAACATCAATATGAGGCATGGGCGAAAAATGGAGGAGTAGAAGCTGCTTCTGAAAGTGCATATTATAATACATTTGTTAAAGAAACTGATACCCTTTATAAAACCACCCAAATGGTAAAAGGATCAGCCGATATTGGAGTAGAATTTATTGGAACTGCAATCGGCCCACAAGGTGAAGCAATAGCGACGGGTTATGGCATTATTACAACTTCTATAGAAAAACTTCCAAAATATTTATCCGGAAATTTCACGGCAAAAGATTTGGGGCATGATCTTGCTGAAGTAAGTTTAGAATATGCCGCAAATAAAACTGTCGATAAGTATTTAGATTCAAAGTATCCTTTGACTATTTTTAATGAAAATATAGGCGTGAAACAAGCCTTCAAAAGCAATTTTAGTAGCTTTAGCTTAGATCAACTGGCAAGAGCTCAGGTAAAATCAGCTATTGCTGGAGGAAAAAATATTATTAGTGTATTCTGGGAATAAAAGGCTTTGTTTGCACTAGCCGAGTAGTAGGTCGGGCAACGGCTTTATAGTTGCCCGACAACAAAGCCGTAATGTCGGGCGCAAAGAGACGCGCCCGACCTACATTTCTGGGCGCATTAGGGCGTAGAATGCGCTGAGGAACGAAGCGCATCAATCGTGACTTTGCTACACAGGGATGCCAGAACAAGTGAAAGCGTATTTATGTAGTATCTATTTCCTTTTTATCGACCAAGGATAAACCCCATGCCAGTTTTAACCATACCTTACTCAGACGACTTGTTACTTGCCACGGGCAAACCGCCCACCGAGTTGGAGGAAGAACTACGGTTTCTGTTGGCGGTAAAATTGTTTGAATTACATCGGCTTTCCGTTGGCAAGGCAGCGGAGTTTTGCGGTATGGGCAAATTGCATTTTATGTTTGAACTAGGTCGGTTGAAAATCCCGGTTATAAACTTGGATGATGACCAGATTGCGGACGAATTGCGTGACGACTAAGCCCATCATTATTGCCGATAGCGGCCCGTTGATTGCTTTATCCATTATCGGCAAACTGGAGTTGTTGCGGCAGTTATACCAGCAGGTTTGGATTCCTCCGGCAGTTTGGGATGAGGTTGTCTGCAAAGGTAAGGGATTGCCCGGTGCAGAAGCAGTCAAATACTTGCCTTGGCTGGAAATTCATGCGCCAGATGACTCAATATTACAGGTACTGTCTATTCTGGTGGATCGTGGCGAAGCAGAAGCCATAGCACTAGCTCAAGCTATACCCAATAGTACTGTTTTACTTGATGATGCCAAGGCACGGCGTGTGGCAGAACATTTTGGCATTTCACGAATTGGTACGTTAGGTATCTTAAGGCGGGCAAAAAAGGCGGGTATGATCGAATTATTAAGCCCTTTAATTAAAGAATTGCAAAATAATGGCATATATATGCAGCAACGGTTAGTTAATGCAGTACTACAGGATGCGGGAGAACTGGAAGCCAATACTCCATAGCAGGGGAGTTATTCAGCCAAACAGTCCGCGAGTGGGCAGAGTTTCATCAAGAGGGATTAATTCAAATGTGGGACACCCAAAACTTTCATCCGATACAAGCCTTGGAGTGAGAGATGAAGCTTCGTCATTTTGAACAACGAGAAATGTATACATTTGAGATGACTTTTGAAAACGGCGAAACCCAACTGGCCGATTTGCAAGATTTGGTAGGCCAGCATGTTGCCACTGAAGAATTGCACACTGCACACATTGATCCTGAATGGGGATGCTTGGAATTCCTGAACGGACAAGTGGATATAGACCCTAAAACACTCTATCGTTATCTGTGTGCTGATGAAGTGAAACGGGCCGAATAACTTTTATAACTGAATATTTGGAAACCAAACTATCCATCCACTATAAACTTAGGAGCCTGTAATGTATGTACATAAAGAAACTTTGACAATAAACGACCCAAAGACATTAGTCTTATCCAAAGCCTTGCCCTTGACGAAAGGCCAGCAAGTCGAAGTGGTGGTCATGGCGTATGAAGAAGATGCGGAATTGGAAAGTTTGCGCACCTTGATTGACGAAAGGGGAATTACCGAAGCCGATGTTATGGATGCCATCGCATGGGCGCGGGCTCACCCCTGATGCGCGTGGTGTTCGATACCAACACAGTCATATCCGCGCTGCTATTTCGCGGCAGCATGGCATGGTTGGTTGCGCACTGGCAAAGCAACACCATCATACCGTTAGCAAGCCAACAAACTGCCCATGAATTCCTTAGAGTTTTAGCATACCCTAAGTTCAAGTTGACGGAACAACAAATCCATGACTTTGCCGCACGCTATTTACCTTATGTTGAACGGATTGAAGGAATATTAGATTCACTTACCGACGTGCAATGCAGGGATGTTAAAGATCAAATATTTATTATGCTTGCCATTGCTGGAAAAGCCAATATTGTGGTGACGGGTGACGAAGATTTGCTGGTTTTAAGAGGTCAAGTACCTTTTTCCATTGTAACACCAGCAGAATACAAAAATTTTAATATAAATAACCAATGCCGCTATCTATAATAAGGACTACCATCATGAACAGTAGATATAAAGCTATATTGCAAAACCACAAATTGATTTATGGTCTAGCGTTATGGCTATTTTATGCCTCCGCCTTGGCTGATGTAAATAATTCATTGACTGGATATTATTACGGCACGGCGACGATCAACTCACCAGCGAACATCGGCATTGTCGATCTGGCGTTTTATTTGGATGTGACGGGTTCCACGATTCAAGATTCGAGCAGCTATATTGATGTGGAGAAAACCCTGCTGTTTCCAACGGTGGAACCGGCCATCAATAGTAAGGCGGTCGGGCCGCGTGTTTATGGCACATTCACCATAAACCCAAATTCTCCTGATTTGAATTCCTTTGATTTGTATTCCAAAGATTTCCCCCGTGAGACAGGAGATAAATCCCCCGTCACCCGACAAATTCATTTAGTCAATAGCATAGGCAAAGTAACCAATAAAGGTGCGTCTATAGAAGGCACCTACACCGAAACGGTGAAAAACATGACATCGAATGATTTGGTCATTAGCGGCTCCTTCCGCCTGATGAAACCCGTCGTCACCACTGCCACCAGCGGCGTGGACCTGAACGGCGACGGCTGTTTGGAATTGAGCGAGATTCGCGCCGGCGGGGCAGACCCGGATGTGGTTGAGTTCGGCGATGTCAGCGCGGCGATGAACTTGTATAACCATCCACGGGCAACCCTCAAACTGGGTCCGCCGCCCAACTGCGCCAATGATGCCAAAACCTTGCAAGATGCCCTCAATGCATTCTATGGGGCGCATTAGCCGTTTACGGGAAACAGGAGTCAACCATGAAAACCCGACACAATAATAACCAAACCCTGCCCATCGGGGCGATGATACTTTTGGCCTTTTTCGCCGATGACTGCCATGCGATTAACGAGATGTTAAGCCTTACAGTCGGCTCGGTCCAACCCGGCGGGGTTGCCCATGCCAATATCAACCTTCTCAACGCGGAGGACATGGAGAGCTTCAGCCTTCAGCTTTCCTTCGCCAGCGGCGGCATTTTAAGCCTGCCAGCCTCAAATTGGTTTGGGCGTGGTGATTTCTTTCCCAGTTGGCCCTTTGGTCCAGAGCCTCGAGTAGAACTGAACAATTCAAAAGAGTCCGCCTCGCGCACGAAGATTTTCATCGACGGGTTCAACCCGGCCGGCACTTCTGGGGCGGTGGGCAATGTATCCCTCGCCGTATCGGGTGCAATCAACGATACCCAAATCATTACTTTGTCGGGTGAATACTGGTCCCGTGCCGAGCAGCAAGTCAAAACTCTGTCACCAGTCAATGCACAATTCAAGGTATCTAACACGGCGGATCAGTTGATTAGCTTTGGCGCACCGCCCACGGTTTTTGTCGGCAGCACTGGAACCGTCACTGCGACTGGCGGAGGCTCGAACAACCCGGTTATATTGAGTTCGAAGACCACTGGCATTTGCTCCATAGGTGGCACCACGGTCTATGGCATTGCAGTGGGAACTTGCACCATTGCAGCCAATCAAGAAGGCAGCACGACTTACAACCCCGCCAACGAAACCACTCAAAGCTTTGCCATCAACAAAGGTAACCAAATCATCACATTTGGTGCGGCACCCACAGTGTTCATCGGCGGAACCGGCACGGTCACGGCTACGGGTGGAACGTCTGGCAACCCGGTTACGTTTAATTCAACGACTCCTGCGGTTTGCACGACCAGTGGAACCAATGGTGGCACCGTGAACGGTGTCAAGGCGGGCACTTGCGCCATCGCCGCCAATCAAGCAGGCAACGACAACTACAACCCCGCTCAGCCAGTCACACAGAGCCTTCCAATTACCACTGGGCAGACGCTGACGCTAACGGTGACCAACCTCAACAAGCCAGGCGGAACCATCAGCGGCGATCTCGGTGGGATTGCCTGCGGCGCGACATGTAGTGCCAATGTAACCAATGGAACCTTAGTCACACTAACCGCCATTCCAAACAGTGGTTATCAATTTTCTGGTTGGAACGGGGCTTGTTACGACTTTGGCAACACTTGCAAGGTGAAAATGGATACCGCCAAATCCGTCACCGCCAAGTTTGAAGTGTTCAAAAGGAGGCGAAGCCCCAGTTGGATGAAGTTGTTTGTGCGTTGAATGCGCCCCGTTAATTTTTGAGGATACCTCAATGATCGGCAAATCCCGCGTCGAGATTGAATTTTGCACCCAGTGCCGCTGGCTGTTGCGGGCGGCGTGGCTGGCCCAGGAGTTGTTGGTGACATTCGAGGCGGAAATCGGCGAGGTCGCGCTGATCCCTGGCACGGGCGGGTTTTTCGAGGTTCGCTGCGGCGGGGCAACGCTGTGGTCGCGCAAACAGGAGGGGCGGTTTCCCGAGGCCAAGGAATTGAAACAGCGGCTGCGCGATGCAATCGCCCCGGACAAGCCCTTGGGCCATTCCGACTCCCGCTAGACCGTAGGGAATCGTGTGTTTTATCAGTCGTTCACTGATAGGCGATACCATATAAATCACTAAAGCCAAACAACCCCCCATTGTTTGGTATTGGCGGTTCTGGCATATTCTGTTCTTGCGCAAGGCGGCAAGGATGCCCGGCATTCGGTGAGGGTTCTTATCCGATTGCGCAAGCACAACGCCATCGATGCCAAATCGACCCGCACCC
>CAIOOA010000174.1 GCA_903859815.1 uncultured Methylococcaceae bacterium
AACCATGCTGGAGTGGGCGAAGAGCATGACGTGGAAAGGCATCAAGCCCGTCGTCACGCTTTGCCGCAAGACCTATGAAAAAGGCGTTTCCCTGTCCAAGGCCGCCATGCGGGAAGTCGAGTCCAGGCTGGAACGGAATCCTGCCCTACCCAAGTGGGACATTCTCATTCGGCCTGCTTGACGGGTAATAACTTTTTTGAAAATCACCTTATTGCTTTTTCCAGCTTCCAACCCAACACCACATCAGCAATAAGTGTTTGCCCGGCAACATTCTTCAACCTCAATAAGTCCAAGACATTTGATTTTAAATCAATAATTATTTGGCGCATTCCATGCCTATTAATATTGGCATAGAGCAAAACAATTCATCATCATAACCTTGTCATAAATCAAAATAACCTAGAACAATCGCATAGATTTCGATTAATAGTCACCCGCGATAGCGCAGCTAACCCAGGCGCTAATCGCATGGTTTTCTAGGTTACCACCATCCATTGGAGAATTTACTATGGTCGCCGTGTTGGAAAGACGGAGAGAACCCGTCTTGCAAGAAATCATCGAACGCTATCCCGATGTATCGCCTTTTGTCATCATCAAAATTGATGTGCAGCGGCGCGGGGTTCGTTACACCGATAGGGCCTTGACCCAAGCCGATCCAGCCAAACACTTGATGCAAGCCCGCAATATGTTTGCCTCGGTGGGTGAGAATAATGACCTTTTCCCGGTTTCCCTGCTGCTACGCGATGGCACAACCATCATTAGCGCGATGAGTCCCGAACGGAACGAAGCCTATGTGGTCGATTTCATTGACGGCAAGCTGGTCATCACCGACGATGGCATCATTGTGGAGGAAGTGGAATATTGGCCCAAGCCGGATTTTCATGACAAATTGACTTCATCGGGCAAACCGATGAGGATAAATTCAACTGGATCAGCCCCGGCAAGGCGGCTAGGGTGGGCTATCAGACATGGCGGCAGCGGCTGATCAACGCGGTGGACATCTTTGGTCGTGGCAACGTCAACACCGGCTTCGTCGGCGGGGTCGAAACCGCCAAACCGCATGGCTACGCCACGGAAGCAGAAGGCTTGGCGGTCACCTTGGAAGGTGTCGAAGAATTGGCAAGCCATGGCGTGGGGGCGGTGTTTACCGTCTGGAATCCGGTGAAAGGGTCTGTGTTCCAAAAGCAAACCGCCCCGTCCTTGGATTATTTTGTCCGCCTGACCAAGGGCATAGACGACATATCGCGACGCTATGGGCTGTATGGGGACATGGACGATTACCGCCGTTGCGGCAATCATCCCAATACTGATTTGGGTAGGCTTTGGTAAGAGGGGAAAACCGATGACTATACAATTGAATGAAACCCTCCACGCTCTACTGGAACCCGGCGCAAGCGTCAAAGTGCTGGCCGCGTCTAGCGAGGACGGAACCCCCCATGTGGTCTTCGACGATTCCATCCATCTTGACGAAGACGGGCGCATCGTCTTTCTTGAACGGGTCGAGCATTCGCGAACCAACCGAAGCCTGTTGCGGGCGCTCTGGTTCAACCGCAATGTTTCATTAGGTCTGCTGGCCCCGGATGGGCGGAGCTTCCAAATTCGGGGGAAACCGCATCGTGCCGTCATCTCCGGCCCGGCGTTTGAAAAGTATTACCGGCAAGTGACGGCAGGGCGGGAAGATACCGACCTTTCCACCGTCTGGCTGATCGAACCCGAATCTTGGATCGAGGAAACTTACGAAGTAAGGCGAGAAACCGAGGAGAAAGGCCGCTTGCCTCGATCTTCAAGTTTTTAGAGGGTTTCACCCACTTGAAATCAGAAGGAAAGTATAATCGTCATTTTCCGAAGATTGACTATTCTGGTGGACAGCCATTTTTAACCAGCCATTGCCGTTTGTAGACCGGTTTGTCGAGGAGCTTTCCGCCTCGCTGAAGCAATTGAACACAGGGAGGGGGTTGAGCTTCGCCCAGCGCAGTTGGCTGAAGTTCTGCCTGATGGGCGTGTTGATGACGAACAGCGTGTGTTGGGCACGATTCGAACGCATTGGTCTTGGCAATTACCATCTGGGTGCTCTGTCTTGGATGTTCCGCAAGACGAAGATACCTTGGGAAAAG
>CAIOOA010000175.1 GCA_903859815.1 uncultured Methylococcaceae bacterium
CTCAATGCAAATCCGGCTTGCCTGGGCATGTTTGAGTGCATTATTGATGGACTCTTGGACGATGCGCAAGATGGTCAATATCTTGCGTTGTGGCATGGGCAGCGCATCATCCACGCGCAAATCCCAATGCAATTCAATATTTCGCCCGGACAAGCGGTGTTGGTAACGATTGCGTAAGTTGCGCAGTGACTCGCCTAGGTCCGTCTCCGTACTTTTCACCGTATCGACCACCAAATGCAGGTCGGTCATGCATTCGTATAGCAGTTCGGCCAGTTGAGGCTGATCCAATTCGCCCTCTTCCACCCGCAGACGGGCGCTGGTGAGTTGGGAGCCAAAGCCGTCGTGCATGTCTTCCAGCAAGTGTTCGCGCTCCTCGACCCGTGTACGCTCGATTTCACGGCGCATCAGTTCCTGCTGCGCAACCTGAAGCGCTTCCGCTGTTTCCTTGCGCTCGGTAATTTCATCTTGCAAACGGGTGTTGGTCTGGCTCAATAGGGCGGTGCGTTCTTGTACTAGGGTTTCCAGATTGACATTGAAATGGGCCAGCGCAAGCCGGGTACGGTTCAGTTTCCGTGTCACTCCAAGCAAAATGATGACCAGGATCGACAAGACGGCAATGGACGAGGTGGCGGCGATGATTTGCGGCCGGTGTTCTTCCCATAAAGTATATTGGCGATTCTTGATGAGACTGCCAAGTGGCAAATCTTCAAGGGGAATGCCGAAGCGTTGCAAAGCCAGATGATCAAAAATAAAATGGTTATTCTGATCTTTCACCGTCGGGATCGTGCTTGCCGATTCGCCATGCAAGATGCGCAAGCCGATTTTTGCCGCTTGGCGGGCTTGCTGTTCGACGCTGTACATATAGCCACCGATGATGCCAGTTCCGATAAGCTGGTCATAGGCACTGATAACAGGCACGGCGGAGGTGGAGGCCAGTTGGCGCAATGCATCGATGGGTCGGAACTTGATGCCCGCCGCGTCTTCAAACATGACATTGCTCAACACCACGGAAGTCATGGGTAGTGCGGCCACCCGATGCTGGATCTCGGACAAGGGAAACCCGGACAAGTCGGTGATTTTTATCTTGCCGCTCATTTGCTGTAAAAAGGTTTCAACCGGCAGATAAAATTCTTTCTCCTTATCGACTGGCCCTGCGCCTTGGACTAGCAGCACTTCATTGATTGATGGTCGGGCGTGTAAAAGCCAAGCTACCGATTGAGTCAGGTCCGCCGTCCCGCTGACACCCGTGACATTGTTCGGAAGCTGCCGTGGCATAGAATCAGTGATGGTATCAAAGAAGACGACCGGTGCATCGGGTGCGATTTTTCCCCGCTGTTCCAACCATAAGTCCAGCATCGCCTTGGTCTGGACAATGACCAGATCAATCCGCTTGTTGCGGTATTTTGCCGCATACATGTCGAAAAGTCGCTGCTGGAACTCACCTTTTGGGATGCGATTGAGGTCTAAGTATTCATAATAAACATCAAGCGCAAAATCGTCGGTTTTGCCCAATTCTTCCCGGAGGGCTTGCACACCCAACAGGTGCATAGGCAAGTCCTGTTGATAGGGAAACAATAGCAAGACCGTTTTATTGATAGGTTCTGCGGAAACGCTATGCGAACTCAAAGCCACCAAATAACCGAGTAGGCCAGCCAACTGAATGAATCGGGCTAGGGTTTTCATTTTCCCCAAATTCAGGTTGAGAGGCAAACTAAAATAGTTCCTATATAGTTCCTATAAAGGAATGACAAAGCTAGAAATCTATTCCGCTACCAATATCCGATTTCGGCCGGCTTCTTTGGCGGCATAAAGTGCCTTGTCCGCCTTGCTTAACAGCCTTTTCGCATCCAAGGCATGGGTCGGCCAGGTTGCGATGCCAGCCGACAAGGTGGTTTTGGCATCGCCGTCCTCGGTATGGATCATCAGTTCGGCGAAAATCCTGCGCAAGCTCTCCGCTCGCTCCATGCCAATCTCCGCATCCATGCCGGGTAAGATGATGACAAACTCCTCGCCGCCAAAACGAAAAACGGAGTCTCCCGAGCGAGTGGAGGATCGCAGAATATCAGCCAATGCCACCAAAACGCGGTCACCCGTCTGGTGACCAAAGCTATCGTTGATCTGCTTGAAGTGGTCAATGTCAATCATCACCAAACTCAGCGGTTTGCTGTCACGCTCGCATTGAGCCAGTTCCCGCTCCAACAGTTCATGGAAATAGCGCCGGTTGTAGAGGTTGGTTAGTGGATCGTGCAACGCTTGCTCGCGCAATTCATCTTGCAAAGACTGAATCTGCTTGATTTGAGTGCGCAGACTTTGGTTGGCGGCTTCGATTTCATCCCGCATTTTTTGTGTTTCTGTAATGTCTTCGGCGAGAGAAAGCACCCCGATGGTGTTGCCGTTGCCGTCTTTCTGCGCGACATTGCTCCAACGACACAAGATAGTCCTTCCGTCGCGAGTTAAATTATGATTGCTGCCAGTGACAACGCCACCCGTCCATGCTTGCTCCATCACTTTCAGCACATAACTGCGCTCCGCCTCCGGCACTATCCTCTCCACAGTTTGGCCTAGCATTTCCAGCCTGGGCCAGCCAAATATCCCCTCTGCTGCATTGTTCCAGTCAACCACGCGGTTTTCTCGGTCAAACACGATCAAAGCCAAGGGTGCGGATTCGTAAATGATCTGATAATGTTGCTCGCTGGCTCTCAAAGAAAGTTCCGTCTTTTTACGCTGTGCGATTTCGCGTGACAGCCTGCGATTGATCCTTAATATATAGAAGGCGACCCCGCCCGCCAACAGGGAAAAACCGATTATGCCCCCGGCTGCCCAGAACACCCAAATTGGAATATGCAAATCATTGGGATTATATAGGAAGTCCTCAACTGGAAATTCCTCTTGCAACATGCCTAATTCATTATACACATCTGCAATGTGTTGCCAGCGACCGGGGTACATATAGCCAATGGCGACCAAATCGGGCCGTAACAATGGCACCATCTGGGTATATTCAAATAATAGTTGTTCTTTGGATTTTCGATTGCCATATCGGGCAATGATAAGATCGGCCATTTCCTCTGGGTGAGTCATGGCATATTCCCAACCCCGCAAGCTGGCTTCCCGAAATGCCGACACTACATTCGGATGCGCTTGCAAAAAGGATTCCGAGGTGAACAAATTATCGCCATAAAAATCGATTCCAGCCGAGCGTGGACTAAAAACCGAATAATCAAGCCCTTTTTTTGCCAATATGTAAGGTTCATCGGTGATATAAGCAGACATGGCATCCACTTTGTCGGTCAATAATTCTTCCATGCCGAATGAATGGGGGAAGAATTGCATTTGGCTTTGCTGGATAGGAATGCCTTCCCGTTTCAGATAGGCGAATAATTCCGAAGCATGGCGCTCAATCATGACGCGCTTGCCGGCAATCTGATGAATATTGTGTATGCCTGAACTTTCCAATGCCACCAGAGCCAAGGGTGAATGTTGGAAAATCACTGCCAAGGCAATGACTGGCTTTCCCTTGGCCCGGTAAAGCAGCAAATCTGAAGAGCCCACGCCAAAATCGGATTGGCCTTTTAAAACCTCCTCGATTGTATCCTGCTCTAGGTTGGCCTCACGGAATGTCACATCCAAGCCTGCTTGGCGATAATAACCCATTTCTTGTGCCGCATAGTATCCGGCGAATTGAAATTGATGCTTCCATAAAAGCTGTAAGCTTATGGGTCGCAATGGTTGCTCGGGCATGGCATAGGAATCCAAGCAGTGCAATGCCAACGTCAATAAGATAAGGAGTGAGAATCTCATTGGCCTTGCCCACTGACATGAGTAGGGCAGTGCGAACAATCTTGGTTGATTGTATCCTTCATCGCTTCTAGTGGAAACATGATTCGCCTATGTCTTCGTTCCATAAAAAGTGAAATGTTAGCACCATTCTTTGCGTCACTGGCGAAACTGGCTGCGGAAGATGATAAACTTGGTATTATTTTCCCATTGAGATGTGAAAGTCATGCAGCTTGTCATTACCCTCGCAGGGCAAGATCGCTTGGATCTGATTGAAGAACTTACCCGAGTCATCAAGGAATGCAAATGCCATATCGTAGAAAGCCGAATGACTGAGTTGGGGGCTGAATTTGGCGCCCATCTGTTGGTTGACGGCAATTGGAACCATATTGTCAAACTGGAGCATGCCTTGGAAGCCATGGGAGCGCGCGACCATATCAAGGTCGGCATGATGCGCGCTAAGGATGCCCAAGCCGAGGATGAAAATGTAATCCCCTATGGCGTGGACATTTTCGCCAGCGACCATATCGACAATCTCCACGAATTGGCGACCTTTTTTACTAAACGCGACATCAAAATTCTGGATATGAGCAGCAGCCGTTATCCCGCCCCTTACAGCAACACGCCGTTGCTGGTGGCTCGCATGATCGTCAAGATTCCAGTCGGTGTGCGCATCGTTTCCTTGCGCGACGAGTTTTTGGAGTTTTGCGACCAACAGAATCTCGATGCCATCTTGGAACCTGTCAAACGCTAAATTTCTTTACCTTTAGGAGTTGCCCATGACCTCCCTAGCCATAGGACTTGCCGTACCTGAATTTACCGCACAAGCCACTTCAGGCAAGACGGTTTCCCTTGCCGATTTGAGAGGCAAGAATGTGGTGATTTATTTTTACCCAAAGGACAGTACCCCCGGATGCACACAAGAGGGACAGGATTTCCGTGACCTACACCCGGAATTTGTCCAATGCAATGCTGAAATTTTGGGGGTCTCTCGCGACAGTCTGAAATCCCATGAAAACTTCAAATGCAAGCAGGCTTTTCCGTTTGAACTGATTTCCGATGCTGATGAAGCGCTGTGCAAACTGTTTGATGTCATCAAGCTGAAAAACATGTACGGCAAGCAAGTGCAAGGCATTGAACGCAGCACGTTCTTGATTGACCGCGATGGCAAATTGGTTCGTGAATGGCGCAAAGTCAGTGTCAAGGGACATGTAGCGAAGGTGTTGGAGGCGGTGCGGGAGTTGGCGGGTCAATAGTTTCTTAGCTCGGATAACTGCCCCTTCGTTTGCGGACGTGTATGAAAAAACTTCTGTCATCGCGATTTGCTTGAGTCGACTGTCGACGAATGGGAACCAAGCTGATGATTTTTTAATAGGATACTTTCATGCAAAAACAATTCAATGTAGTCATAGAACAAGAAGGTGAAGGATATTATATCGCTTCAGTACCCGCCTTAAGCGGTTGCCATACCCAAGCCAAATCTGTTGATGAACTCATGGAGCGTATCAAGGAAGCCATTGAACTGTGCATGGAGGTTCGGAATGAGCAAATCGAACAACTTGATTTTGTGGTTCATAGCAAACAAACCTTCTAAAGAAAACCCCTCCAACTTGGAACCACGATGAGCGAAGACAATAAGAGCAAAATATTCATCCTCGATACCAATGTGTTGATGCATGACCCTTCTTCGCTGTTCCGCTTTCAGGAGCACGGCGTTTTCATTCCGATGATCGTGCTGGAGGAGTTGGACAATTCCAAAAAAGGATTGTCGGAGGTTGCCCGCAATGCCCGACAAGCCAGCCGTTTTCTGGATGAGTTAATCCAACATGCGGACATGCAGACGATCAGCGAAGGCATTCCGCTGCCGCAACTCCAGTTTGCAAGCCGCATTGACGAAAAATGCACAGGGCGATTGTTTTTCCAAGTCAAGCGCATGGCTTCTGCCCTGCCCGAATCGCTGCCGGGCGGTGTGGCTGACAATGCCATTCTTGCCACTGCATTGGCGCTAACGGATGAAATGCCAGAAATCCAGGTCACGTTGGTGTCCAAAGACATCAATATGCGCATTAAAGCTTCCGTTCTTGGCATCCACACGGAGGATTACCACAGTGACCAGGTGCTGGACGACATCAACCTACTCTACAGCGGCATGGCGGAACTGCCGCTGGATTTCTGGTCCACCCACGGCGAAAAGATGGACTCTTGGCAGGATCATCGCGGGCATACTTTCTACAAGGTTAACGGGCCGCTGGTGAAAAACTGGCACAGCAATCAATTCCTCTATCTGCCCGACGAGTCCGCGTTTGAGTGCGTCGTCCGCACCCTCGAAGGGGACACCGCCGTGTTGGAGTTGGCCCGTGACTTCCGCGAGCCAAAGCACAGCGTCTGGGGCATACAGGCGCGTAATCGGGAGCAAAATTTTGCCTTGAATGTGTTGATGGACCCAGACATTGATTTTGTGACATTGTTAGGCCAAGCAGGGACTGGCAAAACCTTGTTGGCTCTGGCTGCGGGCTTGGCCCAAACCATGGAAGGCAAACAGTTTCGGGAAATCATCATGACCCGCGAAACCATCCCGCTGGGTGAAGATATAGGCTTTCTGCCCGGAACCGAAGAAGAGAAGATGGCCCCTTGGATGGGGGCTTTGTTGGACAATCTGGAATTGTTAGGCGGCGGTCATGCCGAATCCGGTCAATGGGAAAAGGCGGCGACCAACGATCTGATTAACAGCCGCGTCAAAGTCCGTGCGCTGAACTTCATGCGCGGTCGCACCTTCCTCAATCGTTACATCATACTCGACGAGGCACAGAATCTCACGGCCAAACAGATGAAGACCCTGATTACCCGTGCCGGCCCACAAACTAAAGTCATTTGCTTGGGTAATCTCGGTCAGATCGACACGCCCTATTTAACTGCGACCACCTCCGGTTTGACCTATGTGGTGGATCATTTCAAATCTTATTCCGCCGGCGCCCACCTCACCTTGCGGCGCGGAGAAAGGTCTAGGCTGGCGGATTTTGCAGCGGATGCATTATAAGATTGATATATTGTCTATGATGATTGGATTCTTATCCAAACTGTGCTTTGGCTAATGGAATTAGAACGATGGAATTTGATTATATTTAATACCATTTACAACTAGGCTTGGTTGTATTTTAAAGAATCCATTTTAACTAGAATATAGATTTTTTATTAGTAAGGGGTAGGCTTCATGAGTTTATACGATTTTGTCATAAACCATTGCAAAAGTGCTATGGGCAAAACAAAAGCTCTCTATAATTTTCATTGCAGGGGGAATCGTGTAAGGAATACTGATTTGATGGATTATCTTTATGCTGAATATCACATAGCCTTACGCACAATATCATCATTCAAGAATGACTCTTCAGCCTATTATGAACCCATTTCAAAATCGCTAATTAGAGTCATTGGTCGCTACCAAGATTCTCAATTGCCTGACTTGGAGGCAGTTCTCAAATCCATTGTCGACACGCAGGCAGCCTCAAGCATAGCCGCTGCACTAGCGGCTGCATTTCTTGCGAATGGCAAACATACCCAAGCCAGAAAACTGTGTGAAATAGCCATGGGAGCCAATCCCTCGAATTTGTTTCCCCAGCGTTTAGATATAAATGCGGAGGAGCAAATGAATGGCAAGGTCGGTGAACTAGAGGCTTATTTAAAAGCATCGTTTTGCCCGGCTCCTTTCTCACATTTTGAAACCTCTCCAAATGGTGAAGTGCATCTCTGCTGTCCCGGATGGATGGACAAGCCTATTGGCATCTTGGAAAATTCAAACTGGGAGTCTTTATGGCGTAGCGACATTGCACAGGACATTCGTGAATCCATACTGGATGGTAGCTTCCGCTATTGTAGTCCACGCTTCTGCAATGTGATTGCAGGACGTCGATTGGATGTCAAATCCCAGACGGGCGACGAGCAATTGGCCCGATACAAGGCGCAAGGCCCAACTTCTGCCGTATTTTGCCATGACCTGAGTTGCAATTTAAGCTGCCCTTCCTGCCGTAAAGTGCAAATCGCCGTTGGCAAGTCCGAGCAGTGGAAATACGAAGCCTTGACCAAAAACACACTCATCCCCGTCATGGAATCCTGCCACGATGTTAAGATCACCGGAAGCGGCGACCCATTCGGCAGCATCCATTTTCGAAACTTGATTGCCGATTACTGTGCCAACCACACCGGACCGCGCAAACTCCATCTGCACACGAACGGTGTATTGTTAGATGAAAAAACATGGACCTCGTTGAAATTGGAAGAAAACGTACAAGATATCATCATATCAATCGACGCCACCAAAGAGGACACTTACAAGATTGTCCGGCGTGGGGGTGATTTTGCCAGGCTGATGAAAAATCTTGAGTTCATTGGCAAGCTAAGGGTCGAGGGCAGGATCGACAACCTCATTTTTGTCTGTGTCGTGCAAAAACTGAATTACCGGGAAATCCCAGACTTTGTCAGGATGGCAAAAAGATTCCATGCCGACAAGGCAGAATTCTGGCAGATAAGGAACTGGGGGACCTACTCGATTGAGGAGTTCCTAGATCATGCAGTGGCCTACTCTAACCATCCCGAATACCCTGCTTTAATGGATATTTTGAAAGATCCGATCATGAACGACCCCATCGTATCGTGGAACGACCTGCCTGTTCCTAAGTGATGTACGCAGAAGACCAGAATTGGAGCTTCAAAGCTTGCTTTGACTGGCAAGGCTTGTTTTGACAGACAAAGCAAGCATTGACGGTCCAGTATTAATAATGCCCCGTAGAGGCGGATTCAACACCCGCCTCTATTCCACTCCCGGTGTTCGTGGCATCCAGGTTGCGTCAATCCCTCTTTAGACAAAGTCCCGCCGGAACGACCGAAAAGCCTATGCCAACTTCTCAACGCTTTTCTATCGAGACATACTCCCGCTGGGGAACGCCCACATATAACTGGCGGGGTCTAGCGATGCGCTGGTTGGGTTCGTCCTTCATTTCCAGCCAATGGGCTGTCCAGCCGGCCGTTCTGGCGATGGCAAACATTACGGTAAACATCTCAACAGGAATCCCTAGGGCTTTGTAAATGATGCCCGAATAGAAATCCACGTTGGGGTAAAGCTTGCGCTCGATGAAATACTCGTCTTTAAGCGCGATTTCCTCCAACTCCAAAGCCAAATTGAACAATGGGTCGTTGAAGTCCAGCTTTTCCAATACCGCATAACAGGCTTTGCGGATAATGGTGGCCCGTGGGTCAAAATTCTTGTAGACACGATGCCCGAACCCCATCAGCTTGAACGGGTCATTCTTATCCTTGGCCTTGGCAATGAATTTGGGGATTTGACTGGAATCGCCAATTTCGGTCAGCATTTTGATGACCGCCTCGTTGGCACCGCCATGCGCCGGACCCCATAACGCGGCAATGCCAGCCGCGATGCAAGCGTAAGGGTTGGCCCCCGTGCTGCTGGCTAACCGCACTGTCGAAGTGCTGGCGTTTTGCTCATGATCGGCATGAAGAATAAACAACAGGTTCAGCACTTTGGCCGCGATGGGATCGACCGGGTAATTCTGCCCCGGCACCGAAAACATCATATTCAGGAAGTTTTCGCAATAGCTGCGGTCGGCACGGGGGTAAACGAAGGGCATCCCTATGGAGTGCCGGTAACAGGCTGCAGCTATGGTCGGCATTTTAGCCAGCAGCCGTATTGCCGAAATGCGTCGGTCATCCCGCCGGTTGATGTCAATTTGATTATGGTAGAAAGCCGAGAGCGAACCCACCACGCCGACCATCATCGCCATCGGATGGGCGTCATAATGAAACCCCGAAAAGAAATGCCGCAAGGCTTCATGAATCATGGACTCTCCACCCACCTCATGCATGAAAGCGTCCAATTCGTGCTTGGTTGGCAATTCCCCATTAATTAGCAAATAGGCGGTTTCCAAAAAAGTGCCACGTTCAGCCAATTGCTCAATCGGATAACCCCTATGCAACAATATGCCGGCATCGCCGTCAATATAGGTGATTTCGCTTTTACAACTCGCCGTTGAGACAAAACCAGGGTCGTAGCTAAAGTAGCCAAATTTTGAGTTGAAGGCATTGATGTCAACCGTTGGCTGGCCCAAAGTGCCTTCAAGAATGGGTAATTCAGCGGTCATCCCGGTTCGAGAATGGGTTACCGTCAAGGTATCTTGTGACATGGGCTTTTCCTCATCAGTTTTAATTACAAGTCTTGTTATTTTGTCGCCAAAGAAAGCCACCCTTGGGCAAATCAAACCTACTTAGCAGAATGACTCGCCCCCAGTGGTTCCCGATGACGGCTTACACTATTATTAACTCCATAGTCTCATCTTCATCAGTTCCCTTTTTAAAACCAATTGCTTAGGCAGGCGTTCCTGAAGTTTTTCAAAAAGCTCCCCGTGCAAATTAAGTTCTTGCTGCCAACTCTCGGTATCCACCTGCATGAGGGCTTTAAAACTCTCCGGTGAAATCTCAGGCAAACCATTCCAATCCATGTCTTCGAAGCGTGGCATCCACCCAAGCGGGGCCTGCCTGGCACCGACTCGCCCAAGCACCCTGTCCACTATCCATTTCAGCACCCGCATGTTTTCCCCAAACCCCGGCCACATGAAATTGCCCTCTTCATCCAAGCGGAACCAGTTGACACAGAAAATATGCGGCGGATGTTCGATAACATGACCCATCTGCAACCAATGGTTGAAATAATCCCCCATGTGATATCCGCAGAATGGCAACATGCCCATGGGGTCGCGCCGCACTTCCCCAACTTTGCCAAACGCAGCCGCTGTCATTTCTGAACCCAGCGTCGCGGCGGCATAAACTCCGTAATTCCAGTTAAAGGATTCAAACACCAAGGGGACGGTTGTCGCCCGCCGACCGCCGAAGATAAAAGCCGAAATTGGAACCCCTTGCGGGTCTTCCCAAGCCGGGTCAATCGATGGGCACTGATAAGCCGGCGCGGTGAAGCGGGCATTGGCGTGGGCGGCTTTAGCGCCGGTTTCCTTTGCAATTTGTGGGGTCCATTCCTTGCCTTGCCAATCAATCAAGTGCTCAGGCGGTTGTTTGGTCATGCCCTCCCACCAGACATCACCCTCCGGGGTCAGCCCGACATTGGTGAATATGCAGTTGGCATGTAGGCTTGCCATCGCATTGGGGTTGGACTTTTCAGAAGTTCCCGGAGCCACGCCGAAAAAACCCGCCTCAGGGTTGATTGCGTAGAGCCGACCATCCTTGCCAGGTTTGATCCAAGCGATATCATCGCCTATCGTCGTTATCTTCCACCCTGCAAAGGCATCTGGCGGAACCAGCATCGCCAGATTGGTCTTGCCACAGGCACTGGGGAAAGCCGCTGCAATATACGTTTTTTCGCCTTGCGGTGATTCAACGCCAAGTATCAGCATATGCTCGGCCAACCAACCTTCCGTCCTCGCTATCGTGGAAGCAATGCGTAACGCGAAACACTTTTTACCCAACAATGCATTGCCGCCATAACCCGATCCATAAGACCAAATTTCACGGCTCTCAGGGAAATGGACGATATACTTTTTCGTTTTGTTGCACGGCCAAGAGGTGTCTTGTTCGCCGGGTTCCAAAGGTTTGCCCACGGAATGAAGGCATGGCACGAAATCGCCGTCTGCACCAAGCTGCTCCAACACTTTGCTGCCCATGCGCGTCATAATGCGCATATTGACCGCCACATAAGGTGAATCTGTCAGTTCGACCCCGATATGGGCAATGGGCGAGCCAATCGGACCCATAGAGAAGGGAACCACATACAAAGTGCGGCCCCGCATACTGCCCCGGAATAATTCGGTCAGGGTCTCTTTCATGCTGACCGGGTCTGCCCAGTTGTTGGTTGGGCCGGCGTCTTCTTTATTCTTGCTACAAATATAGGTTTTATCTTCGACACGAGCCACGTCAGAAGGGTCGGACCTACATAAGAAACTGTTGGGCCTTTTGGCGGGATCAAGCCGAATGAAAGTGCCGGAAACCACCATTTCCTCACACAGTCGGTCATATTCCTCTTTAGAACCATCGCACCAGTGAATCTGGTCCGGTTGGCAGAGTGCCGCTATTTCATCCACCCACGCGATTAGGCCGCGATGGGACGTGGGAGGGGGTAAATTGTTTGCCGTCATTTTGCACTACCTGCTTTGTAAGTTTTTGGATATCGATCTATTTTAGACTACACAAGGAAAAATCAGACATTTGGCTAATGTTAAAACGGTTAAATTTGCATCCAAAAACATCTTCTAAGCTTTCACTAGGCATCAATCATGCCTAGTAATTTCAAGCCTGATAATCAGGCATTTAGGCACATTTACTTGCAATTGACGGGGCAATGCCGACCGTTGGCGCATTATCATGGTGCATATTGCCCCGTGTTGAGTACGCCTTAAAGAAACAGACCTGACAGGTTTAGGAAACCTGCCAGGCCGTTTATGAGGGGAATTTGTGGTTTTGCCTAGGTTTGCAAACTTAACATTATGGCGCTTTGCTGATTTTGTAGATGGAGTTGTCGGTCAGTGAAACGACATAGAGATTGCCGTCCGGGCCTTGCTCTATGTCGGTCACAGTCCCGAAGAACGAGCCGATTTTAAGCGTCTCGCTTTCAGTACCCTCAAACTTCTGCGCACGGAACAGATTGTCGGCTACACGGTCAGCTAAGCGAGGGTCTGCCGAAACATCCAAATGCTGCCGGTCAGCGGTCAGCTTGAAACGATACAGACTGCCGCCATTCGCGCCGACTTGCTGAAAGGATCGTGACGACCCAATCCAAAACGTGCCTTCATACTCTGCCCCCAAAGCTGTCCCCGTCACGAAGGCTGCTCCAGAAGGGCCGGATTCATAGCGCCAACTGAAGTCAGGATCGATATAAGTGGCACCCGAAAGCATGTACAAACGGGACTGGGCTAGAGCAGGCTTGTATGCCGCCCTTGTCGGAGGGTAACGCACCTGTTGCAAGGCATTGGTGAACTGAGTCGTCTCAATCACTTTCCAATCGGCTATCCGGCTGATTGGGCCGGCAAATTGCACCCACCCGCCATTCATGCCAGGGATGACTTTGTTGATTTCGCTATAAGCGTCGTCGGCATTCTCGGTCTCCCACAGCAGCCCCGTGGCAGGGTCGAAGGCCATGCCAAACCCATTGCGGTGTCCGTAGGAATAGATTTTTTGGATGTTCGCTCCGACTTCCCCGCCAATCGCCGCACCCGCTGCGAAGAAGGGATTGTCCGCAGGGGCCGTGCCATCGGTGTTGAGCCTTAAAATGACACCAGAAAGATGGTTGTTGTCGGGTGCCGGTCCCCCGTAAGTGTCATCAACTTGAGGGGCAGTAAAAAATGGCCCGTTGGAAAGGTTCTGCATCCATCCGCGACGGCCTTGGTCGCCCATGTACACATAAAGTTTGCCATCCGGCCCAAATTTCATCACGCCGCCGTTATGATTGCCAGCCGGATTGAGATTATTCGTGCCTTCATGACCCGTCACCGCAATGTTGTCCGTTTGCAAAGAACGTAACTTGATAACATTCTCGGCTTGGGTCAATGTACTGCCGTTCCAAACAAAACGATCAACCCGATTTCCCAACAACGGCACTTCAAGCGCTACGTTAGAGTCAACCCCGGTGCTGCTTTCCGTCCAACGAATATAAACCGAGGGATTGGTTGGGAAGTTTGGATGAAGCACCAAGCTCAACAGGCCACGTTCAGAAGCTGAGTTCACGGTAAGGTCAAGGACAGGTGGCGTTTGGACGACCCCGCTAATGACCCGCTTGACCTGCCCCGTAGCCTTTTCCAATACAAAAAAGTCGTTGGTATTGATAAAAACAATCCCTATCGGCTGGGTCAAACCGGAACTAAGCACAGTGGAAACTTGGAGAGTCGGGTCTGATAAAGTGGGTGGACTGGTGTCAGCTTGGGCAGGTCTAGTCAGGCTGACAACCCCACCCAGCATGACTAGCATAGCCAATGCAAAACGACCTAAGAGCCTAAGTAGAATCATGTAAAAACCCTCTAAATGACTGGGAGTATGTTGCCATTGCAGGCTGGCTGATGTTAATCCCTTCTTCAAGTTAGCGTGACGGCGTCCCCATAATGCGAGCAAGCCTATTCCAAATAGGGGCAGGGAACTTGGTTCGGGTATCTCGACTAAACTCACATTGTCAACGCTGAGCTGAAACCCCAAAATGTTATCAGTCTCGGCAAAGCGCAACCGTAGCGTTTGCCCACTATTTCCGGCAAATAGCGAACTCAGGTCAAAATTGAAAGGATTGTAGCCTGTAATTAATGGGTCGCCGACATTCGTTTGGTAAAGATTTAGCAACACATCCCCCGCAGCGACGCTAAACGGGTCCGCGCTTGTTTTGACAATATCAACCCTTGCTTGTTGGTTCAACGTATTCGCACCGGTTTGACTGGTCAGATCAAAAGCCAGGGAAGCAGGGTTCGGTGTGGCAAATTGTGGGGCGCGGTTGCCGATAAAAATATCAAAACTCAGTTTGGCACCCAATATGCCAACTTCAAAATCCTGATACAACACATGGCTACCCGATCCTAATGCATCGGTCATCGCTGCAAACGTTCCGCCGGGTGGTGCTGGCGTAGGATCAAGATTGACCGGACTGGATGTCCCGCTCTGTAGGTTAAAAGTTCCCTCGCTACCGAGCTGGTCTACTCGGGTCCACGAGCTAAAACCTGATTCAAATCCACCGTTCGTTATCAGCGAAGCGGCATGTGCGGGTGTGACTAAGGACAGAAACCAGAGTGCTGCCGCAACTCCTGCTGCACCTGTATGGGGCGAATGCTTCATGACTTATACTCCTCATAGCTATTAAGTTATGGAAAATGCAAGGGTTACTGAGCGGAGAGATCAAAACAAAGCCAGTTAATGTGGGAAATTCTTTTGATTTTTACGCCGCACAGACCCTTAGAACGTATATTCCTGCTCACAGTAAAAAGGTTCATGCCAATCCAAAATTGTTTCAGAAACTAAGGCATTAATTTTTCCATTGGTATAGAGGGAACCAAGCATTAAAATGACCTCATGGACAAAAAACATAATGCGGCTTCAATTAGCAGGGTTATATCAGAGGAGTAGGTAAAATTACCCAGCATAATAGTGAACTATTACCGTGATTCTGTTGCTTGAGTTAGCGATAATTTCTCCAGCGCTTCATTTTGATTCTTCCATTTCATCTGATGCGCATTTCGTATTAACCACATCAGACATAGAGAGAAATCACCATGAACAAAACCAAACTGCTTGCGTCTTTGATCGTATTGTTTGTTGTTGCCGGTACTGCCAATGCCTTTAATGCACCCGTCAATATCGCTTCACCTGTCAATGGTTCCACTGTAACGAATTACTTTTATTCCAGCTTCACCACCACCTGCCCTGGCGGGCAAAACTCGGTTAAATGGACTTTAGATGGCGTGTCCACCGGCAGTGCATCCTTTTACAACACGGCGGGGGTGCATTTTGCGCATAAACTGCCCACTGGCTGGCACACTTTGTTCGTGTCATCTTCTTGCGGACAAGATCAAGTTAGGTTTTACGTGCAATAGTCTGTGCGAAAAATCGAGTATCCTGTATAAATCAGAAAAACCCCGGATAGTTGCCGGGGTTTTTTATCTGTACCCGCAATGTATTGATAAAAGTACTATTCCATATCCATATCCAATAAATTAACCTTAGCCGCTTCATACACTGACAGGCGCTCAATAACATGGATTTTGTCTGTGATGGCGTTCATGGTTTATTTCCTAGATTACTATTGATATTTCGATTGCAGTTTTCAATCATTGAAAAACATCCCAACTTATGGCTTATCAGGTCTGTTTTTCAGCTTTTCCAAGCTTTCCGCTATTGTCCACGGGCGGGGTTCTTGGCTGGCGACTTCTTCCAGAAATAGCAGGGATTTTTCGCTTATAACACTGGCGATTGCGGAGCGATCCAGATGGGCGGCGGTGCAGATGGCATGCCAGATTCTGAACTTTATCCAAATAACGTGGTTTTCGTTATTCTTATATCCCAACAATAAGCTCGAATAAATATAAACAAATATATTGCTTATAACTATAATAAAACTAGCTACAAAAATCATAAAACACTGAATAATTACTCCTATAACAAGTATTTTATACTTTCCCGGTAATTCTTCATAATCAAATAAAATAGGTTCTGTGCGAAAATAAAACACTACAATTACTGATATAAAAATATAAATAAGCATGTGTAAAATTAATTTAACAAAACCACCCTTATCCTCTGGTAATGTATAAGAACGACCAACTTTATTATAATACTTTTCAGAAAGACGCAGCATGATGTGACTATTTTTTGTGTATGTTACACATACCAAAGAAATCTTTAATAAGAAACCAATAAATAACATTGTAATGCTATATTGTTTAAATAATAGAGAAAATATAAGTCTAGCTGCTTGTTTCTGATCATCCGCTTTCTCAGCAATCCACTCCACCGCAAATGCCATCACTTCTTGCTGTCCCACCACATGGCGCATTTTCAAACCCAGCTTGTTGACCAAGGAACTCACCGCTTTTTCCTCGGTGGCATCCAGTTCTTTGCGCAAACTCCATTGGGCGAAGACTTTAGCGGCTAGAAATTCCATGAATGATTTATGACCGAATTTAAAACTGCCGCTGCGGGTAACATCCGGCACTAATAGACCACAGGCACGAATATCGGTCAGGATGGTTTGGGCTTCTTCAGGTTTGTTTAGCAAATCGTAACGTTGGCGCAAGGGCTTGCGAGTTTCGCCCGATTGAGCATCCATCAAAGAAACTGCATCGGGAATGGCATCAATCAGCAAACGGGCCACGGATTCCAGTTCACGGCTACTGATTTGGTTAGGCAGATCGTGTATTAACATGTAAGTGGCGATGCCCTCCATGAAATAGGCTCGCTCGCGGGAATTCAAGGCCATAAACGCGGGTTTGGCCTTGCCCGCAGTGGGCGGGGTGAAGTCAAATTTCTGCCCTTTGCCACCTTGACGTTCCAAGCTGTGGCGGACGAAACGATCCATGACTAATGCAGAGTTAATGCGCTGCCCATATTCGGCTAAATTCTCTGTATTCCATAAAATGCTCACCACATGTAGCATGGATGGACGCGAAACAATGTCATAGAAACGCTCGTTTTCCTCCGCCAAAGCGATTATCCCGTCGCGAGTATCCGCATCCAGATTGCGCAGACTGTTTTCCATTTCTCGAAATCCGAAAGGGGCCATGTGTATAGCTTGGCAATAAGGCCGCTCCAAACTAGGGTCTTGAATGCCCAAGGCAGATTTTAATTCAGCATTGTCCAGGAAATAATTGGGCCGACCCGTCACCATAATCTTGGCTTTTGGATAACATAGCCCCCACATGATTTTAAAATGCTCGATGCGCGCATGGCTATCACCGGATAAATCCACCTCATCAAAGCCTTCAAATATCAACAATAGCCGACCGGCTATTAGCAATTTGATCAAAGCGCGGGTATCAATACCGTAACGCCCCGCCCATGTGGATAATAATTCATCTTCGCGTAAGTTACGCGGACTCTTGCCGCGCAATTCCAGCAAAATGGGGATACGAGCTGGGCTTAAATTTTGTTGAATCCGCTGCATCAAGTGGTAGCTGAGCATCAAAGAAGCCGTACTCTTGCCTTGACCGTACTCACCGAGCAAGGCAATCTGGCGCAGACTCGATTCTTGCAGCCATTGGTTTAAATAAGCTTCCAAATCGGGTTGCTCTTCCCCTTCTTTGTCAAACTTATAACGGGAGACGGTGTAGACCTTATCCAAAGTCAGTTCGCAGCCAGTCAACTCGTCCTGTTCAACCCGTTTGCGTAGATCGCGAAAATAGTCATCAAAATTTACCAAACCATCCAGCAAACGGGATTCGCTGACGGTGCGCGATGGATACCGATCAAACTGGCTTTGTTGGTCGATGTCTCCTTCTTTAACGGCAAAAATGAATTCCAAACCTTTTCCATCACGCCCATGATGGCGTTGCACTTTTTCAGCATATTTGACCAAAGCCTGAAACTGGTTTGATTGTTCTTCGGGGGTTGCTGGCAATGGTTCGGATTTGACTCCGGTGATACCCCATTGTATTTTTTTCAGCCCTTCATCGGTGAAGCCACCGCGCAAATCTACCCACGTCACATTTTTTAGGAACAGAGGCAGTTCTGGTTCTGTAGGCGCATTGGGTAGCAGGACGGGAATCACTGGCAATTTGCGCTTGACTAATTCCATCAGACAAGCTCGCATTTCTTGGTCCTCCCATGGGCCAAGGCCACTGTCGCCAATCAAAACGACTGCGGCGTTAGTTGTTTGGATGATGGTTTCCAGTGGTTTCATCCATGGATGCCCCGGTATGAATTGTTCTTCATCCAGCCAAACTTTCAAATTTCGCGACTTTAAGGCTTGGGCCAACTCCCGCATGAGGGATTTGTCTTGGCTGTTGTAGCTTAGGAATACATCGAAGGTATTGCCTGTGAGGGATGGATTGACCTGTTCAGTTAAAGGCATTTTGCTGGCGCTTGCTTGGATCGCCGCCATGTCGGATTGGCGGTCATAACAGGCCAGCACCACTGTGTCACCCGTGCCTTTGTGTGTGCCGATCCAGCAACGGGCTTGGTCATGCCACCCATCGTCGGGAAACTCATATTGACGATTGGATAATTGCAGCAAATCCCTAGCTTGTTGATGCCAAACTAAGCTTTCTTCAGCGCCCTCCAAAGCGGTTAAGCGGTATTGGTTTTCCGGGTTGTAGACTGCCAACAAATTGCGATTATCGGAGGCGTGTAGAAGTAGCCATGTGTCAGCAAAAAGGCTGGGAGCTTGTTGTTTTTGTTGCTGTTCATAATGGGCAGTGCTTTGTGCGCCATCCCAGTGTCCATGCAAACGCATGATAAGCCACCAAAGACCAACCACCAAAAGAATGGACAAAATTTCCTGTTCGGGAGTAGGCGTTTGTGGTGTTTGATAAGGCAAACCAGGCAGTTGACGGATCAGACTTATAGCCGCTAACCAAGGCGGTTCTTGGGCATAAATACTCGCAATCACGAACAGAGTGAGGGTGGAAGCAGCAGCCAAGCCGGCCAATGCGAATTTTTCACGGGTATAGATGCTTTTCCTCAGCCAGATATACAGGCCAAAGCTGGCAGTGACAAAGAAGAGCAGAAAGAAAATACTGAGGGTAATCGCGAGAGTCTGGTCCATAAGGGTGCGCTTATTTCTGTCAGGAGAAAAAATCAAGCATACTTAAGGATGATACCATTCAAGCTTGAATCCCGCAGTAGAATCCAACTGATACGAAGGAAAATCACTGCCCCTTACTGCCACACCCTATACAACATGGCATGGGGGTGAGGCCATGAGAAATTGGTGGGTGATATCCTAGTTCGACTTAGCCAGCCGATGCTTTCACCCCGAGCATGGATATCGTCGGATTCTTCGAACACGACGGATAATAGACGGATAATAAAAGCCTGCCTTGAGGGTTAACGCAAGACAGGCTCGTTTTGAGGGTCTGTCGCCAGACTTTGGCGGTTTTTACAGGTTGGCCGCCCTTCGATGCTTCAACCCCGCGAACCCTAGCCCGATGCCCAGCAACAGGCAGGAAAGGCTGCCCGGTTCCGGTATCTCTTTAAAGTTGTCTTGGGTCAAGGCCACCGGGTTTCCCCCGTTGGCGGTGAACGTCCCCAAGTCGCCAGCCCCAAAGCCGGGGTCGAAGCGGATGGAGTCCGTGTTGTGCGTCGCCTCGTAGTACTCGATGCCGACGAAGGTCTGGCCGGGGTCGGCAAACCAAGCCAGGCTCCGACCCGAGCCGTCAGTCGGGATGTCCGCCAGCGAGAAATTCCAGCCGTTGAATAAAAACGTCAGGTCCGTCAACGGTGCCTGGTAGTTGCCGTCATTGAGCGGGCTGGTGATGTCCTGGCTGTTGTATCTGAACGTGCCGGTCCCGATGCCGGGCAAGTTCACTTGGTAGATGATGATTTGCGCTTGGGCGGGCGAGGCGGATGCCGCCATCAATGCCGTGAAACAAGCGGCGAGAAAGGTTCTGGAGAGTGCGATATTCATGTTCGTTTACCAATTTACAAGGTTTTTTTTGGGTTCGCCTAGCACTTGAGCCGGATGCCGTCGGCAAGGCATGGGTTGCCCCGCCGCCCGCGCGCCGGGGCGCGGGGACGGCGGGGTGGGACTTAAGTCAACGGCCAAGGCTCGGCTGGTGCGGCATCAGTGGATGAAGTTCGCCGGTTGGCACAGGCTGGAGGCGGTCACGCCCGACCCCTTGACCAAGGCGTAGGAGACTGCCAAACCGCCGCCCGCGCTGCCGTCGCGGTCGAGCTTGAGGATGGCCCCACCGGTCGCGCTGGCGCAACTGACATAGCCTTCGCCCAGCGGGTCCGTGCCGCCGTAGCCAATCGACTGCATCAGCTTGCGAATGTCCAACTGATCCAAGCCCGGTTCGAAGTCGTTGATGATGTCGGTGTCATTGCTGTAACTCCACACCACGATGTCCCGGCCCGTGCCGAGGGCCATGGTTTGCCTACCCGTGCCGGAATTCACCACGTCGTCGCCGGCTCCTGTGCTAACGCCGGTGTTTTTCGCCTGCGCCGTGATGATGTCCGAGTTGGCGGTCCCGTTCAGCACGGGCGTGGCCGCCATCGGCACCGGATGAAACTCCATCGCGCCGATTTCAACCGTGCCGTCTTGGATGCGCGGCTGGTTGGCAAGGTCGGTGGGCACACCGTTGACGAACTCGTTGAGTCCGGCATTGAGTGCCGGGGAGGTGTTGGCCGAAAGCCTGACATCGCCGCCCGCCGGGTTGAGCAGCTTCGGATCGGCATCCAGATTGCCGCCACCGTCGGTGCCAAAGCTGGCGTTCCAACTCGCGCTGCCACCGGAGCCTTGCAGGATGCATTTGTACGCGAAGGATGAAGCGCCATTCAGCAAGGCCAGCTCGCCGCCAGCGTTGCCCCAGAGGATGGTGTTGGCAAGCCCCAGGATACCCGCGTCGGCGCGCACCGCGCCGCCAACATTGCCGCTCAGCGTGGCGTTGGTTAAATCCAAGTCGCTGTTAGAAGCGGCCACCGCGCCTCCCGAAGCCGCTTGGTTGCCGGTGAAGGCCACGTTGCCGAGCACCGGGTTGCCGCCGTTGCACTGGTACGCGCCGCCCGTATTGGCCGCCCGGTTGCCGAGGAAGTCCACGTTGGAGACGAGCAGCGACCCGCCTTGGTTGAGGAAGCCGCCGCCGGTGGCGTCGTTGCCCGCGCCGTTGGCATAGCCTGCGGTGACGAAGAAGCCGTCCACCGTCGTGGTGGCGTCGACCGTTGCCGTGGTGAGGACGTGGTAGCTGTTGACGCCTTTGATGTCGGATGCCTTTTCGGCGATGTTATTGCCGTCAGCGTTCAGGTCGTCCTGGGCGATGTCGCCGCTGAGGACCGTCCGGTTCGTCCAGCTATTGCGCTGCGCCGACAAGGTCTCCGTGCCGGCGAAGCCGCCCAGCAACTGCACTTTGTTGGGCACGGCAAAGCTGGCCGCCGGGTCGTTGCTGTCGCCGCCCAGACTGACATCCGGGTAGTAGACACCTGCTGCAACCCAAGTTTCGCCGCCGCCGCCATGGCCGTAAGTCAGCGCGGTTTGCAGCGCGGGGAAGGCCGTCGCCCAAGTCACGCCATTGCCACCCGAATTCGCGGTGTGGTTGACATAGTAAACCGGGCAGACGTCGCCGCGACCGTCATTGTTGCTGTCCGTCTGGTTGGCATTGGAGACGGTGGGGCAGTTGTCGGTGATGTCTCCGACACCATCACCATCGATGTCGCTAAGGATGGAGAAGGTCTGGGTGACTTGGGTGGCCGGGTTGTAGTTGGCATTGCCCGCCTGATTGGCGGCGATGGTGCAGGAGCCGATGGCAACGCCGGTCACGGTGCTGCCGCTGACCGTGCAGAAGCCGGTGGTCTGCGAGGTGAAGGTCACCGCATTGCCGGAGTTGCCGCCAGTCGCCGAGACCGTGCCGGTGCCGTTGATGACGATGACGGGCGAGGAGCCGAAGCTGAGCGTCTGGCTGCCCTTGCCGACGGTGATGTTTTGCGTCGCTTGGGTGGCCGCGTTGTAGTTGGCGTTGCCCGCCTGGTCGGCGGCGATGGTGCAAGTCCCCGCCGTCACGCCGGTGACGGTACTGCCGCTGACGGTGCAAACGCCGGTTGTCGTCGAACTGAAGGTGACAGCGTTGCCGGACGCACCGCCGGTCGCCGAAACCGTGCCGGTTCCGCCGACCACCACGCTAGGCGCGGAGCCGAAGCTGAGGGTCTGGCTGCCCTTGCCGACGGTGATGTTTTGCGTCACTTGAGTGGCCGCGTTGTAGTTAATGCCGCCCGCTTGGTCGGCGGCGATGGTGCAAGTCCCCGGCGTCACGCCGGTCACGGTGCTGCCGCTGACCGTGCAAACGCCTGTGGTTTGGGAGGTGTAGGTGACGGACAAGCCCGAAGAGGCCGTGGCGGAAACCGTGCCGGTCCCGCCGACCACCACGCTAGGCGCGGAGCCGAAGCTGATGGTCTGGTTGGCTTTGTTAATAGTGATGTTTTGCGTCACTTGCGTCGCGGCGTTGTAGCTGGCATTGCCCGCTTGGTTGGCGGCGATGGTGCAAGTGCCTGCCGTCACGCTGGTCACCAAGGAGCCGCTGACGGTGCAAACGCCGGTCGTCTGTGAACTGAATGTCACTGGAAGGCCGGACCCGCCGCCGGTCGCCGAGACCGTGCCGGTGCCACCGAAGGTGATGGTCGGGGCCGCGCCGAAGGTGATGGTCTGGTTGGCCTTGCTGATCGTGATGTTCTGGGTGGCTTGGCTTGCTGCGTTCCAATTTGAATTACCCGACTGGTTCGCGGCTATCTGGCAAGTGCCTATCGTCACGCCGGTCACGGTGCTGCCGCTGATGGTGCAAACCCCTGTGGTTTGGGAGGTGTAGGTGACGGACAAGCCCGAAGTGGCCGTGGCGGAAACCGTGCCCGTGCCGCCGACCAAGACAGACGGTGCCGTGCCGAAGCTGATGGTTTGGTTGCCTTTAGTGACATTCCAACTCTGGCTGACTTGGGGTGCTGCATTCCAGTTACTACTATCGCCAGACTGATTGGCGAAAACTGTGCATGTGCCGGTACCAACAGCCGTCACTGTGGAACCACTGACGGTGCAAACGTTGGTGTTACCCGAGCTAAAGCTGACCGTATATCCAGACGTGGCATTAGCGCCTAGCCCATAAGCGTTGCCGACAGATTGACCGGAGGAGGGATAGGAGTAGAAATTGATGGCTTGATTTGACTTGATTGGCCCATACAATTGAAAGCCGTTGATATCGCCTTCGCCACCATTATAACCCCAATATTGTATCACCCCCTCTCCATTAGCGTCAGTGACCAAAAACGTAGAGTTAACATTATCAGGAACATTAAAGTAGTTAAGGGAAGGTTGGGAAGGGCCTAAGGTGACAGTAGAAGAACCTGCATATACATTGACCCTACGACCGCTGCTATTGTTGTCCCCTTGAGAGTAAACATATAACGAGTAGGTTGTATTAGGCGACAATTGTCGTAAATACATAAATTTGGTCACCCCATTAAGGGCATAAAGATTACTGTTCATCAAGCTTGCACAGGGTTTTCCGTTAAATCCATTTTGAGGATAGCTGTTGAAAAACTGTCCGTCTCCGGTGTAACTAAAGGCAAGATAGGGGGAACCACCAGAGGAACTGGCAAGGCTACCCCATTGCCCCCCATTCATATAATTAGGCTGATTCCAATAGTCGCCTGAACTTCCTATTGCCCAACATGATCCTGTTTGAGCATGATTACCATCGCTAAATTGAACGTTCCACAGGTAATTAGCTGCCGTTGCCGAACCCGACATGGCGCATAACGCGACAAACCCTAAAATCATGCCGAGGGTTGGTGTTCTATTGCTTCGGAATTGTCCAGTATCGGATGCCACGCCGACCTCTGCGGAATCGATATCCGCAACACTGTCCGGCGGGGCAATCAAGTTATCGAAATTTCGTTCGCACTTCATGATTGTCACCTTTTATTATTAGGCAAAGCGATTTTGCCTTGTTATGTTAGGCTTCACGAAGACGTGCAATAGTTGACCCCAAACCCCTAGCCATTAATCCTTTAGAAACCACTTTGAATCTGTCAGGGTTTATTGAACCTGAATTTAGTCACAAGTATCCCGCGCTGCAATACCTTGAGATATAACCAGCACCCCGGCCCATGACATAGGGCATCGTCAACTTGCAGCTTTAAGCCAAGAGGGTTTTGTTTGCATGTCTTCCAACACGATTGTACTGCTCAGTGAAGCCAGCCTGACCTAAAATATGATCGCTAAACTCCAAGCCATACAAGCCTGTCCATTGCTCACTCGCGCCTGCCAGTTCTGGTGAAGAAGGGTTTAAGCAAAACAAATCACAGCTTGTTAAGTCATTACTAAGGGGTAAGTTTTTTTGAGGCACTCGATATTATGCGCAACACGATGCATAGATAGACCTCATTTTCTTAGCACGGAGATACCAACCTCATTTGATAAAGTCGATATAAAAATAATCGTACATTTAGCGATTGTCAATCAAAATGTGAAAATTATTTTTTATTAATATACCAAAGTATTTTGGTATGTAATAATCTATGGCTATTAATTTATTATAAGGAAACCAATAATGGAAAATACGAGTATTGTTTGGTATATGTTGATAACGAGAAAGCCTTTTGAGAAAATTCAATCCACTTTTCTTAATGGTTATTACTTTAGGGGTGATAATCAGAAAAAAGGATTTGCTTGGGAGATAAACGCTGGTCGAAGATGCGAGAGGCGTCCGGTGCTAATTGAAACCGGACTCATTGAAAATCAATCCCAACAACCCGTTGTGGAAGGAAGGTTTGCCAAGATACCCACTAAAAAAAGCACCAATGAAGACGGAGAAAGTGCTCTTTATATTAACTGATGTTAAGCACGGACGTGAAAGTTGCATGTTTTATATCATGTTGGGAGCGTCAAAACTTACTTCGACTTTGGGTTGGAAATGTGAATCTTGCTTTGCCCGACAAAGCAAGCTTTGCCCTTCGCCTGTCAAAGCAAGCTTTGCCCTTCGCCTGTCAAAGCAAGCTTTGACACTCCAATCCTAAACATCAGCGGTATAATTAGTCCTCCCTACTCCCCTAAATCTCATTCAAGGTGGCTCTATGCGCGTACTGCTGGCGTTTTTGACGCTGGTTCTGATGTGGTCCACCACGCCACTAGCCATTAAATGGAGCGGTGTAGGGCCGGGGTTTTTGTTTGGGGTCGTGGCTAGGATGACCATCGGCATGGTGTGTGTGCTGCTGTTGATGGCCTTATTCCGCCAGCCTTTGCCGCGCAACCGACTGGCCCTGCTGAATTATTTCGCTGTCTTTATCTACCTTTGCCCGTCCATGCTGGTTTTGTACTGGGCATCCCAATTCATTCCCTCCGGTTGGCTGGCGGTTATTTGCGGTCTGAACCCGATGATTACCGCATTGCTGTCGGCGATTTGGCTGGGCGAGCGTCATCTAAAGATTCGCAAATTCATCGCTTATGCCATGGGCTTAGCTGGCTTGGTGCTGATGTTTGGCACGGCATTGGATCATAGCGAGTCGGCAATCCTCGGCGTTGTAGGCGTTTTGGTCGCTGCGGTTTTACAATGTGTCAGTTCGGTATGGGTCAAACGGCTACACTCCGGCTTGCCCGCATTGACACAAGTGGGTGGGGGTTTAGTATTATCGGTTCCGCTTTATTTAATTGTCTGGGCCATCTTGGACGGGAACCTCCCCACCTCCATGCCCATGCTGAGCGTCGTTTCCATTGCCTATCTTGGCTTTTTTGCCACACCCTTGGGGTTTGCGTTGTACTTTTATATCTTGAAGCATTTGTCGGCCACGCAAGTGTCATTAATCAGCCTGCTCACCCCGGTGATGGCTTTGATGATAGGGCATCTGTCCAACCATGAACCGATCACCGCCCGATTGGTGTCTGGAACTTTGCTGATTTTGCTCGCCGTATTTGCACATGAATTTGAAAGGGCAAAGTTGTTTGGGCATTCGTGATAAGCCCATGTTAGGCGTTGGAGCGTCAAAGCTTGCTTTGACATTAAGACTGGGGTGGAAAACTTGCTTTGTTTGTCAAAGCAAGCTTTGATGCTCCAGTCATAGGTTTTAATGAGATGGTTGACAATACGGCGTTAGGGGCATGATGAAAAGCTTGTTGCTAATGGTCATGATAGTAGGGCTTGTAGCCTGTGAGCGGGAAGATGCCGGAAAGGCCGAACCCAGCTTCAGTCACCAAGCACCTGAAACAACCAAAGACTATGTTTTCGGCATTCATCCACTGCACAATCCGGTGCGCTTGTTTGCCATTTTCGGCCCTTTGATCGATTTGTTAAATAACAGCATTCCAAACGTAAAATTCCGCTTGGAAGCGTCACGCGATTATGACGAATTTGAAAAAAAGCTCTATGGCAGGCAATTCGACTTTGCCCTGCCCAATCCTTACCAAACCATTAAAGCCATGAGCCATGGTTATCATGTCATCGCTAAAATGGGCGATGACCACAAGTTCAAAGGGATCATCTTGGTGCGCCGGGACAGCGGCATACGCGAAATCTCCGACCTTAAGGCCAAGAAAGTGGCTTTTCCAGCACGAACCGCCTTGGCGGCGACGTTGATGCCACAGTATTATTTGCATACTCATGGTTTAAATGTGAATCGTGATATTGAAATCAAGTATGTCGGATCGCAAGAGTCTTCAATCCTCAATGTTTATCTGGGTGATGCCGCCGCCGCCGGCACTTGGCCTTTGCCATGGCAGTCGTTTCAGCAGGACCATCCTGAGTTGGCCCAGGAATTGACCGTCCAATGGCAAACAGAGACACTAATCAATAATAGCGTCATGGCAAGGGATGATGTTCCTGCGAGCATTGCAATGGGGGTTGCCCGAATCTTGGATTCCTTGCACACGACGCATGAGGGTAGTGAGATTCTGGCAAGGATTCAACTCTCCCGCTTTGAACTGGCAGACAATTCACGTTACCGTGTCGTTGAGAAGTTTCTAGCCAAATTCAGCAAGCAAGTGCGTAGGCTAGATTAAAGGACTTTACCGCAATGGCCACACGCCCTTTTAAAAGACAGATCATCTTGACTTATGTGGTAGGCTTCTTCCTACTCATTAGCTTGTTTGTGACCTATTTAGTCTGGGCAGAGCGAAACTACTTATTCAACAATAGCAACTTGCACGCGAGTGCCTTGGCCCAATCGATGGCGGTGAGTTCACTCTCTTGGGTGTTGGCAAACGATGTAGCGGGTTTGGAGGAAATCGTCCAAGCCCTTAAACCCTACCCTGAATTGCACTATGCGATGGTGCTGTCCGAAAAAGGGCGGGTGTTGGCCCATACTGATCAAACGAAGAGAGGCCAGTATTTGACCGATAAAGACAGCAAGACACTGATCAATTCCACCCCCCAAAACCGCATTCTTGCTGACAATCGATCCATGATTGATGTAGCCGTGCCTATTTTGCTAAAAAATAGGCACGTCGGCTGGGCGAGGGTAGGATTGGGCAGGGAACAAATTGCCGAGAAATTGAACACCATGGTTTGGGGAAGTATGATTTTTGTCGGCGCGGCCTTGTGCTTTTCCCTGCTTGAAGCCTTTGCCATAGGCAAACGTTTGAGCCGTCGCATTTCGGCATTGGCAGAAGTGACTGCTATGATTCAATCCGGGGAGCGCGACGTGCGTGCCGATGTTCAAGGCACTGACGAAATCACGCGATTGGCCCATGCCTTTAATGATATGTTGGATACTTTGGCCACTAGCGAAAATCGCTTTCGCGCCTTGTTCGAACAGGCGGCAGTGGGAGTGGCGCAAGTGAATGCCAATACGGGTCGATTTGTCCGCGTCAACCAGCGATTTTGTGACATTTGCGGGTATGGTTTGGCAGAGATGATGAACAAGACGCTCCATGACATTACCCACCCTGACGATATTCAAGCAAGCCATGAGCATATGCATGTTCTGATGGAGGGCAAGGCAAGGGAATATTCAATGGAGAAGCGATTTAGCCGTAAAGATGGTACGATTGTTTGGGTTCATTTGACAGTGTCTGCCATGTGGTCTTTTGGCGAAACACCGACCCACCATATCGCCGTGGTGCAAGACATCACCCCACGGGTGCAAGCTCAAGAGGAATTGCTAAGGCTTAACCTCGACTTGGAGCAGTTGGTGCAGAAAGAAAGCCTGAAGAATAGGGAAAAGGACTTATTGTTGATACAGCAGTCCCGACTGGCCGCAATGGGGGAAATGGTGCATAACATTGCCCATCAATGGCGGCAGCCTTTGAATGCCCTGTCCATCATAATCGCCAATATCAAGGATGACTATGACTATGGCGAATTGACAGCGGAAAGTTTGCAAGAGAGCGTGAACAAATCGCGCCGCTTGCTGCGACGCATGTCCACTACGGTGGATGAATTCCGCGATTTTTTCCGGCCCGACAAGGAATCTTGTGATTTTGCATTGGACCACGCGGTTGAGGAAGCCATTTTCATTATTGGTGACACTTTGGTGAACAATGGCATTCAATTGGAAAAAAAACTCGAAGCCGGGCTGGTTGGGCATGGCTACCCCAATCAATTGGCACAGGCGATCCTCAATTTATTGGTCAATTCCAAAGATGCCATTTTGGAACGCAAAGTCTCTTCGGGTAAAATAGCAATCTGCTTGGGCAAATCAGGGAGCCAAGCCATACTCACTGTACAAGACAATGCAAGGGGAATTGATGAGGAAGTATTGCCAAAAATTTTTGACCCCTATTACACCACCAAGGAGCAAGGCAGTGGCATAGGGCTTTACATGACTAAGATGATTATGGAAAGGAATATGAAAGGAAGTATCATAGCTGTCAACCATGGTGAAGGCACTTTAATCACCCTTGCCATCCCGCTAATCGTTGCTTGAAGAAATCCACTATGAAACCATCAATAACGGCAAACGAACAGGATTTTCTGAGTACCTTAAAGGTGCTGTATGTCGAAGACGAGCAAGAAGTCCGCGAAGCGATGACACATTTCCTAAGCCGCCGTTTCGCGCGCTTGGATGTTGCCGCTAATGGTCAGGAGGGTCTGGCGCTTTTCAATAGCCACCCTTACGATTTAGTGATCACTGACATCAAAATGCCGGTCATGGACGGCTTGGAAATGGCGGCTAACATAAAGACCCGTTCGCTGGACACGCCCATCATCGTCGTGACGGCTTACAACGAAACCGATTATTTTCTCCGGGCCATAGAGTTGGGGATAGACCGCTATGTCAAAAAGCCACTAGACCCCAATGAACTCGTCGAAGCCATTCAAAAATCCACTCAGTCCCATCGCCATAGGAAGGAATTGGAGGATGCCAATAAAAACTTGTTGAACGTCTACCAGACCGCGATAGGCGCTTTGGCAAGGGCCATCGAAATTAGAGACCCCTATACCAACGGGCATCAAAAGAGAGTTTCGCAAATCGCCGAGGCAATCGCCTTGGAAATGGGTTTGCCAGCGTCGCAAATCACCGGCATACGCCTTGGGGCCATGATTCACGATATTGGCAAAATATCCGTGCCGATAGACTATTTGACCATGCCGCGCAAACTGACCAATCTGGAATATGCACTGGTCAAAACGCATCCCCAATCCGGGGCTGACATTTTGGTGGGCGTGGAATTTCCATGGCCGATAGCCGAAATGGTCTTGCAACACCATGAGCGGATGGATGGTTCGGGCTATCCACGCGGTTTGAAAAAGGAAGAGATATTACTGGAAGCCCGCATCATCGCCGTCGCCGACGTGGTGGATGCCATGTCTTCCAGCCGGCCTTATCGGGCTGCTTTGGGTATTTATATGGCGGCAGTGGAAATCAGGGAAAATTCTGGAACCCTGTACGACCCCTCCGTCGTGGAGTGCTGCCTGAAATTGATAGAACGGGGCGAAAGCGGACCCTTGTCTTGTCTGCCTTGTTTTCAACATCCCTTGGCTGAGGGAGATTGAACCCATACCGAAGCCAATGATTGGCAAGCCTTTAGGAAATGGACATTTTCCCAAATTTAAGACTGGCCGCAGAAGCCGCTGCTTGGTGGCTTTGTCTGATTTTTTATAACTATCTTTCAATAGCTTAAGATTTTATTGGGTTGTACGGAGAGTGCCTGGATTGAATTCCTGACAATTTGCATCAACTCAATTTAACAGGCTTCTCTTTCCCGCCTTGGCAAATGCCTGTATATCTAATGCCAAAGCATTCCATTTTCCTCTATCCCTAGCGACACCCTAAAACTATGCTAAAAAAATTGACCTCTTTTTCCGGTGCGGAAGGCCCTGTGGTGACTATCGTGCTGGATGGATTTGGTTACACGCCAAACCATGAAGGCAACGCAATTTACCATGCCTATACGCCCACCTTAGACCGCCTATTGGCTCACTACCCCCATACTTTGCTAAAAGCCCATGGCAAATTTGTCGGCATGCCCAGCAATGAGGACATGGGTAATTCCGAAGTCGGCCACAATGCCATCGGGTCCGGTCAGGTTTATCACCAAGGCGCGGCCTTGGTCAACGATGCCATCGCCACGGGTGCTTTGTATGAGTCCCAAGCTTGGCGGGAAGTCATTGAAAATGTAAGCCAGCACAATTCCACGCTCCATTTCTTGGGCTTGTTTTCGGATGGCAACGTCCATTCCCATATCGATCATCTGAAAGCCATGATAGGTAGGGCCAAGCAAGAACATGTCAAACGGGTGCGCGTCCATATTCTACTGGACGGTCGTGACGTGCCGGAAACCTCTGCATTGGATTATGTGGAACCCTTTGAAGCCTTCCTCTCACAACTGCGTGAACCCGGCTTTGATGTCAAGATTGCCAGCGGCGGCGGTCGTATGAACATCACCATGGATCGATATGAAGCGGATTGGGGCATGGTGGAACGCGGTTGGAAGACCCACGTGCTAGGCGAAGGCCCGAATTTCACCTCTGCCGCCGAAGCCATCCGAGCCACCCGGGGCGAATCCCCCAATGTCATCATCGACCAGGATTTGCCGCCGTTCGTCATTGTCGAGGACGGCAAACCGGTGGGTGCCATTCACGATCATGATAGCGTCGTATTCTTCAATTTTCGCGGCGACCGTGGAATCGAAATTTCCCGCGCCTTCGAAGAAGCTGATTTCAAACCGTTTGACCGGGTGCGTTTCCCCCAAGTCACCTATGCGGGAATGCTGCAATATGATGGCGACTTGAAAATTCCGAAGCGGTTTTTAGTCGAGCCACCCAAAATCAGGGACACTATGGGGGAATATCTAGCCTCTGCTGGCATACCCCAGCTCGCCATTTCCGAAACGCAAAAATATGGACATGTGACTTATTTCTGGAATGGCAACCGCAGCGGTAAATTCGATGACAAACTGGAAACCTACATCGAAATTCCATCGGACGTCATCCCTTTCGAGCAACGGCCTTGGATGAAGTCGGCGGAAATCACCGATGAATTGATTCGTCAATTGCAAACCGGCAAACACCGTGCTTTGCGTGTCAATTACGCGAATGGTGATATGGTTGGCCATACCGGCAATTACCAAGCGACCATCACCGCCGTTGAAGCGGTCGATTTGGCGCTCAGCCGTTTGTTGCCCGTCATTGATGCCCTCAACGGCGTGGCGATCATCACCGCCGACCATGGCAATGCCGATGAAATGTACGAAATCAATGCCAAAACCGGACATCCTAAGAAAAAGGCGGACGGCGAATTCAGTGCGAAAACTTCGCATACCCTCAATCCAGTGCCCTGTATTTTCTACTCAAAGCGCTTGAACGACACCTACAGCTTGGCGGAATTGGAACAACCGGGTTTGAGCAACTTAGCCGCGACCGTCGTCAACCTACTTGGCTATGAAGCACCCGTCATGTGGGATCAGGGGTTGTTGCGGTTTAAATAAACATCGTTTGGAATTGCAAAGCTGGCTTTGCCCGAACATTGGCTTTAACAGATAACCCACGGAACCGACTATGGACCACTTATTGATTTTATTGATCGCCTCCGCCGTGATTGCGTTTGCCTTTTGGCCTCGCTGCCGAAAGCAATGCGCCTCCGCCACCAAACCTCATCCCTCATTTTGGAAAACCCTGCTCACTACTCATAGCTTAAACCAGGAGAACGATATGATTGACATTAATCCCGGAACCACCTTGGCCCGACTTTCGATCACTTACAAAGTTCTGTTCACGGGCTTTTTGCTGGTGATCGGCGTGGGTTTGATGATGGCGGGCATGCAAATCATGCTGACCCACGGCAAAGCCGACGGCAAACCGGGGGTTTCGATCAATGACATCGTTTACAGCTATTATGGCAACCGTTCCGGTTCCAAGTTGGAATCCATGCTCAACGGCTCGATGAAAGCCATGGCCCCGGACGAGGAGCGATTCGCCTTGATCCAATGGGCGAGAGACGAGGCCCCCGCTAAAGATTGGCCCACCAAAATCGAGCCAATTATGAAGCAGTATTGCGTGTCCTGCCACAATGCCGAGGCCACCATCCCCGACTTCACCAAACTGGCTAATGTGCAGAAAGTCGCCGAAGTGGATCAAGGGGCCAGTATCGGCACCTTGACGCGAGTGTCGCATATCCATTTATTTGGCATCAGCTTTATCTTCTTGTTTGTGGGTTGGATATTCGGCATGTCGGAATATAAACTCAAATGGAAGCTGATCCTCATCTCCACGCCGTTTGCCTTTTTGATTATTGACGTGATGTCGTGGTGGTTGACCAAATACATCCCGGTATTTGCTTGGTTCACGATGATTGGCGGATTCGGTTACAGCTTAGCCTCGACCGTGATGATTTTCACCGCGTTGATGCAGATGTGGTTACCTAGGGAAATGTGGTGGCCGAAGTGGAAGCAAGACGAGACGAAGTAAAATATTCGCCACCCGCAGCCTAAAATCTAAAGCATGGCATTGTCGGCGGGTGTAGTGGCGACTATGCCTTGCTGATGCAAGTCAACGTTTATGTGAAAATACTTTACTTGGTAGTAGCCGCAACGTTATTGGATTGGAGCGTCAAAGCTTGCTTTGACAGGCTAGGATCGGAGCGTCAACGCTTGCTTTGACAGGCTAGGATCGGAGCGTCAACGCTTGCTTTGACAGGCTAGGATCGGAGCGTCAACGCTTGCTTTGACA
>CAIOOA010000176.1 GCA_903859815.1 uncultured Methylococcaceae bacterium
AATCCGACCATCAGAAAAAGCAGGAATCGACACAAAATCAAAACTGAAAATGCGACATCTTACTTGACAACGACCGATGTTGACGAAAGTTAAAGGGTCCATAAAATTCCCGTTGGATTTCGGAATAAGCTTGCCTGACTAGCTGGTAACAGATAAGACAGGCTAGTATTATCAATTGATTTTACGCAATAGTATTGGAGCGTCAACGCTTGCTTTGACAAAAATTGGAGCGTCAACGCTTGCTTTGACAAAAATTGGAGCGTCAACGCTTGCTTTGACAAGAAAATTGGAACGTCAACGCTTGCTTTGACAAAAATTGGAGCGTCAAAGCTTGCTTTGACAAGAAAGTTGGAACGTCAACGCTTGCTTTGACAACAGCAATGGAAATGCGAAGCTTGCTTCGCCTGTCAAAGCAGGCTTCGACGCTCCGTTTTCACATTCCTGTGTAACATCCGGTAATAAAAATACAGCAGATTGGTCATTTGGCATTATAATAAATTCTCTTTTTGTCTCTGGGTTAACTTCCTATGAACGCCACACAACAATCCCTTTATGACCGCCTAGGCGGCGAACAAGCCATTGCAGCCATCACCATGGCATTTTATGCTCGGGTGCTAAAAGATGTTGAATTAAGACCATTTTTTGAGCATACGCAAATGGAAAAGCAAATTTCCATGCAAAATGCATTTCTCGGTCAAGCCTTGGGCGGGCCGATGACCTATACCGGAAAACCCTTGGCCTATGCCCACCAGGGCATGGGCATCACGACCCATCATTTTGCCAAATTTGTAGAGCATTTCCTTGAGACCTTGCATGACTTTGATGTGTCCGATGAAGACGCGGATGCAGTGATCTCCAGACTCAACACCTTGTCAAACGATATCACTGGCAAATCTTATTAGTCGCATATTAGGCAAGGACGCTCATCTCTATTGTACCGGGAGCGTCAAAGCAAGCCCTTCGACTTCGCTCAGGACAGGCTTTGACGTTCCCAAGCCTTGACGCTCCAACAATACACCGATCAAAATATCCGCTAATCCTTTCTCTGCACATCTTCATGTGCAATTAGCTTCAGAAATACAAAAATATCAGATTTTTTCCGATATGTTTTTCTCTTACTGTTGCCTAAGATTGATTTTGTGTTTTCGTCTTAGTCTATTTAATGCCTGTAAATCAAACACAAAGGATCCTGATTGTGGATGACGAACCCCTCTACCTGGATATCTTGGTCGATGCGTTTAGCGATTACGGTTTTGACCTAAAGACTGAACTTGATGGCAAAGAAGCGGTATGCCGCGCCAAGGAAATGCAACCCGACTTGATATTGCTGGATATCATGATGCCGGGGCTCAACGGCTTTGAGGTATGCGTCCAACTTAAAGCTGACCCTTTATCCAGCCACATTCCCATTATTTTTCTGTCAGGATTGACCGACATCGAACAAAAGCTTCGAGCATTTCAATTGGGTGCGGTGGATTACATCACCAAACCATTCGATTGCCGTGAAGTGTTGGCAAGAATCAATATACACCTAGATCACCGCCAGCAATGCCAGCAACTGCGCAAGCGCTTGGAAGTTTACGAAAACGTGGATTGGGCTGATTCCTCTCTGGAATATCTTCAAGCCAAGCGAGCCAAGAACATGCTAAGGGTTGCCCAGTATCTTCGGCAACATCTGGATGCCAACCATTGCCTAGACCAGCTAGCGAATTTTGCCGCTACTAATCGCACCACCCTTAACCGTGATTTTCATCAAGTGTATGGCATGAGCGTGTTTGATTGGCTGAAGGAGCAACGCTTATTGCAGGCCGCAGAACTACTCAGCACCACTAAGCTTTCAATATTAGACATTGCCCAGCATGTCGGCTATGCCTGCCATGCCAGCTTTAGCAAAGCATTTCACCAACGTTTCAACATTTCCCCTCGCGAGTACCGCGCCCCCCACTCATAAAAGTCTGCGGCTAGAGACATTTCCGCTAGGACAAGTTTCGTTTCCCCGTGGCAAAGAAAACCGTGATGGTTTGCCATATCCTGTTTGCAACGATCAAACCGATGTAAAACACGGACGGACTAGGACCGGTTCATGCGCGGACTTTTGTGACTCAAGGATAAACCTCAATAGGTTTAATCAAGAGCTTTGGAGGATGAAACAATAGCTTCATCTAATTGCGCGTGACCTACCCAACAGGGTGGGGGAGATTACAGACAGGCAAGCACGATAAGACTAGGTAACATTGGGTTTAATCGTGTTAGCCAAGAACGTTAAACTAAACTTTTGGAGAATTATCATGTCAAGCACTGAAAATACTTACCAGAACCTATTCCTAGAGATTTTGAAGCAAAGCTTAATCGAAGAACCGAATACAAATGCAATCAAGGAATATCTACAACAAAACGGTCTCGTACTCAATGACCAGGGTGAAAAATGTCTTGATGATTTTTTTATAGGGTTAGCACAATTGTTTTCAGACGAAAAGGATACTGGGATAATAAAATATATTTGTAAGTTAGATTATAAAGTACCAAATAAGCTTTTAATTGGATATAGTGCTGGTATAATTGCTCTATTTATGGCGTATGAAAAGTCTTATTTTCTTCGGAAATGCGGGTGGGGTGGTTTTTTATTAGATTCAAACCCTATTCTATTTTCTGCAGACCCAAGTTATCCAAAAAAAGAAGAAGGTAAAACTATTAAGGATGAGTTGGAACAGGATAAAGTAGGGTTGGCAGCCTTGGCATTTCAGGCAACCTATAGCAAGAAAGCAGATCCACAAAAATTTCCGAGAGAGGGTCTATCTGATGAAAATGTAAAGCTATTTCTTGAAGCGGAGTCGGCGTATCGGCGCAAATTTATTCTACTGCCTGAAACATCTGATTCAAATACCTCGGGTTATGAAACTGATACAGAGATATTATATGAATTGTTCACAAACAAAACCAAGGGATTTACAGTTCGAACAATACCCGTAAGCGGGTGTGGTTTTGCCTTGCTTATTCATGGGATTTTACCTCTAAAGTCAGGAAAAAATCATGAATATTACATCATAGCGATTAGAGGCACCACTCCAACCCTATTAGATCTAAATAATTTACCAAACACTCCAGGGGTAGGGGCTGAGAAGTGGGTTCACAATATATATCGGGCGGCGGCAGGGATAGTGGGGGAATATATTAAAGAGAAAGTACATTTTAATCCAACTGATGTTCTGAATAATATACTGGCTGAACCTGTAAAATTTCAAACACCTAATGCCCCTTCAGTCCCTAATATGGGCATGTATGTTTCAGATGGTCTTGGAGAAAAATTTGTCCACCAAGGATTTCTCGAAAAAGCAACCTCAGTGTATTGCAATTTGAGAGGTGGTATAAGGCATTCAGATAACAACAAAAATTCAATAATACCTGAATTTGGAGACGGGAAAAACCTTGACGAGGTTTTGAAGATAATAAGTAATAGCAAAGACCACAACCAACATTTGATTATCACCGGACATTCGCAAGGCGCTTCCGCAGCCCTGCTCCTTTCGGCCATGATTCGGCATGCTGTTCTAGAGGGGCAGATTTCTGGCGTAACATTAAATCAACTAGACAAGACAATGGATCTGATTACGTTTGGTCAACCTTCAGTTGGAGATGACACATTTAATAAAATGTGTATTGAAACCTTGAAAATTGACCCACAGTATAAACATTTTCTACGGGAAGGCGATCTGGTTGCTACGGTCCCGGGTGATGCTTGGGCTAAACAAGCTAAAGAAGGTAAACAAGCAAAGCTTTTTGGCAACATACTGTTTCAAAAAACAGGAAAAAATGCTATTGGTAAACTTGCAGGGGTTAGAAATAATGAAGAAATTACCGCTAAAATATTTAAAGACGTCTATGACACGTTAGGAGATGCGCACAACGCAGCCGAATATGTGTCTAGGGTTTATTCTCATTATGCACCGGATTTTATAGCTAAGTGGCCCGAGTTAAAGACAAAAAAAGAGTCTTAAGTTTTTCTGTCATTATTGATTGGCGCAGTGATAAGGAACGACAAAATGATGCGGGTCGGGACTCCAAACCCCGACACGCTTGGGTTTTTGTCAATCAGCGTCATCAACTGATGACTGATTAAAGTGTGGGCAAACGTTCTATCGTTTGCCCACGCGAAATCTTATCACCTCAGCATATTCTCTAGTGGCCTTCTTGCAAAAGTATCAAAACGTCTAATTCTAACGTTAGAATCTGTTACCTAATCAATTGATACGACCATGTCCTTGATAGTTATTTTACTCATTCTGGTCCTTACTCCTCTAGCTGCCTTTCCGGTCAGTGTGGACTATAGCCAAGCTGAACAGGCTTGGTTTTATGCACATGATGCTGAAATGCTTCAAACGCTGGAACTCAAGCCGGAAACCACGGTGGTTTTGCCATTGCAACAGACCAGCGAAGATGCCCCGACCACAGCCAGTCCATTGCATTATCGCTATGAAGTGGAGGGCGAATACACTTGGTGTGTTGACGGGGACGAACCTTATATCACCCAATTTTTGGTTGCGGACCCGAAAGGCTTGGAGATTGTGTCAATCGGACCAGGCGAGTGCGCACACAAGACGCTTACCCCCGGCGTTTATACCCAAACTGTCCTGTATGACGGAACCAACATACCTCCCGAAGGGACTGTGGCATTTTTGCAGCAACCTACCGTCAATCAAACCCGGCATCCCACTTGGAAAGAACCGGAAAGCGATTCGAATTCTTTGCTACCCCGCTACCCGGCTTTTAGTCCAATAAAAGTTGTGGAAACAGACCCTAGGGATGAAATCCCTGAAGGACTCATGCTGGCGGCGCAACAAATACCGAACAGAACACCTTTCGATTGGTATCTGCTAAGAGGGTTTGATCCTAAAGCCCCTGCTGCCACTGCTTATACCCATCAGCAACGACATCTCTTTTCTTTCGAAAACACTCAACATGGGCAAGCGCAATATGACGGTGATATTTCCTTGCGTAATGGGGATTCAAGCCTAGATAATTTCCAGTATAAAATACATTCTCAGGATTGTAATCGAATTATTAATCATAAATTAGTTTGCACAACGGAACAAAATGAAATCAATTCAGTTATTGATTTACCGATGTGGAATAAGCAATATCCAAAAAACAAGGACAAAATGTTTTCTGTCAATTTGAACTGGAAATCATGTCTAGTCAATATACAGTGCTTTAGCTTAATTGCTTTCCATCATAATTCCTCCACTAATGGGTATAGCATTCACTTAGCTGAAAATAATCATTTTGCATATCCAGTATTAGAAAGCAAAATAACTCAATCGGAGCCGACCTTCTTTTCAGTGATGTCCACGATTCGGTTTTATCGAAATGAGAAGGACAAGCCAGCGCTTAAGGATGGCGAGGTTGCATTCTTTGAAGGGAAGGATTATACGGGAAAGGTTTACGTGCTTTCGGATTCGGTTGAAACCACTGAACTGATTTGGTTGCCGAGTTATCAATCCATCCAGTTCGGTGGCAATGTCACTGCACTATTGCATGGGGACAATAATTACCACGGGACTCCGCAAGTAGTTGCCAGCAACATAAGATCATTCAACCAAAAAGCGGGCGAGGATATTCGCTCCATTAAGCTCATCTACTCAAAAAAAGAACTCATCAGCACGAAGCAATGCCGACTTTGTGATCTTGCCGGCATTGATCTTAGTGGCCTGAATCTAGCGGGCGTTGACCTAACCGGAGCCGTGCTACATGGGGCAAACCTCACTAATGCCAATTTGGATGGCGCTAATCTTTATGGAGCGTTTCTCAACGGAAACCATGTGGCAGGTGCGACATTACAAGGTGCTTTCATGCGCAATGTCAATCTTTCCCATGCCAACATTGCCGGGGCAGACTTTCAATATGCCAGTTTTTTCAGTTCCACGCCTACAACCTGCCAACCGGAAACCTCGGCCCATTTGGAATGCGCAAGCGCTTTCAAGGCCAAAGCCAACGCAGTTAAATTTCAACATGCTTTCCTGAGTGGAGTGGATTTTTCCTCCGCTGACCTTCGAGGTGCAAATTTTTCTGGCGCGGTGCTCATTGGCGCAGATTTTACCAACGCAAGCTTAACGCCTGAGACCACGACAAAATCCTCAGTCGATTTCACTGACGCATTTCTTCAAGGTGCGAAACTAGACAATGCTCAATCCGTGCGTAGCGCCAATTTTAAAAATACTTATGTGGACATCGATAACAATATTGAACAGCGATATATTAGGCTGCTTTTACCGGGTTATTACACTCGGTTTTCAAACTATTGGGGCAGCGATAAAGGGGACGATATTTGTGTGCAGTCAAACTATGTCGGAGCCACTCGTTTACCAAAACTGGATGAAACTAATTTTTGCCCGAATGGGAAAGCCGGCCCTTGTTCGGAGCAGCAGTGGACGAGCCCGGAACAACCTATGGAAAAGGCTATGCCGCCAGTATCGGATCACAACACGGGTTGGTTGGGCAATGTCTGTCGCGACTATGAAGTCGATGATAAATGGTATCAGAAGGAATGAAGTCGATTTATTGAATCGACATTCTGATTATACCAAGAACAAGTATTTAGATTCTACACTTTAAAAAATTCATCAACAACGCAGGAGATTTTAAAATGTCTAGCTTTCATTCGAAAACGCGTTATTCGCAAAAACTGACGGGGCTGGCCCTAGGTGGCTTGTTGGCACTGTTCTCCCATTCTACTTGGGCTTGTTCTGATTTTATGCTCGTTGGTGCCCAACCGATTCTCATTGGAGCTTTGCGTCCGGTAGTATCGGCCCGGACATTGGATTTCCCCGCTGATCTAGGCAACAAATTTATAATGGTTCCAAGGGGTGTAAAGTGGAAAAGCAGAGCGCCATTTGATAAACCGGGAGCCACGAACGATGATCAGTTTGGCAAGCCTGAAGATTGGAGGGGTGTGTCATGGACAAATCAATATGGTTTTATCGGTTTAAACGCACCCACAATGTTCCCCAGAACCCCTTGGACTTTTTTTGATGGCATCAATGAAGTAGGACTGTCGAGCGGGTCAAGTTGGATGACTGATACCAAATATCCAAGACCCAACGATAAGGATATACTAGACAAGAAAGCGCTTTCCAATCTGGATTTTATCGCATGGGTGCTAGGTAACTTTAAAACTGTTGCAGAGGTAAAAGCGGCACTTCAAGCAAATAAGGTTGTCGTTTGGGGTGAGGAAGCTAAAATTCCTAAACAGTCTGATCCCACTCATTTTGACAATGAACATTCTGACAGCATTGCAATACCCGCACATGTAATGTTGCATGATGCGACTGGCGAATCTTTGGTCATCGAATTCACCGGAGACTCAAAAGACGAAAATGCTCCAGGCGTTATACGATTTTATGACCGTACAACAAATAAAGATTTTGTTGATGTCCTAACTAATTCCCCGTCATATCCAGAACAATTGAAAAACCTAGAAACATACAAGGAACAGGTTTGTGGGTTTCGAACAGAGAAAGACCCTAATTTGCAAAAGGGTTCCACAAACTACATTGAAGGGCTCAAAGGCATACCTGGCGATATGTCACGAATGAGCCGGTTTGTGACTCTAGCCAAAGTAAGTAAATGCACGATGTCGGACTGGGATAAATCTGAAAACTCTCGCATGAAAATTGTGCCGGTAGAGGATAATCCGCTGAAAACTGAAGATGATGCAGTGCAAACGGCTTGGAAAGTCATAGCTCGGGCCGAAAGACCTCGCAATGAATCGGCTGATCCAATGGAAATAGATGTAGCCTCAGTGTTGAAACTGATAGGTTTAGATTGGGATTTAGATCTGAAGTTAAATGTTTTTCCCATGGAATGGAACTTACTTACCCTTGTTCGGGTCCATGCGCCGAAATCTGAGATTACAGACAAAAGCATGTCAAAAATCTACTTCCGCAGCGCAGATAATCAATCGATACGTTTGATTGATTTGGGCCAATTGGATTTCGGTAAATCCGATGTTAAAACCCCTGATAAACTCCACACGTTTTGGGAGGCCGATGAGTCTCGATATACAAAGGCTCAAGATGTGACTAGTCTTTCAAAATCAACCCCATAATTTGCTTAGATTCCGAAGCGCGGCGGGATTTGCAATTCCGCCGCTTAGGTTCAGTGTCTATTATTCTGTCTGCAAAACCACCAAACTTACGGACGGGATTATAAATCCCGTCCGTCTTGTGAAAAAATAATCGTTTCAACGATTATTCTTTTGCTCATTGAATTTTTGTTTATAACTCAATATTTCCGCCACAATTTGTTCGGCGGTGTTTTTGACATCCTTACTGGTGGCGCTTTTCTCCATGACAAATTTTGCCGCTGCGACATAAGGATTCTTCGTGACCACTGCCCCCGGCATTTTGCTGGGGTCTTTAATCGTGCCAAAGATAATGAAGGGAGCTTGCGGATTGTTGCTGGCTAAATCACTGACACCAACCTGCACGGTCATTTGCGTACTGCCTTGACCGAAACCCAGCACTGCCCGTTGAATGCGATTGCCTTCATCGACTTCGGTGAAAACGCCATTGATTAACCAGCCCTTGGGCGGCAGGTTGTTTGAGGCTGCTAGCCGTTGGGCGGGTAGATTTTTTCGGTTGAATGCATCGACTAATGCCTCCGCCATATTGTTGACTATCGCCGACGGTTCATTTTGACCGCCGCGATTCATCAAGCGCGAACCCACCGGCAACCGGCTTAATACGCTTTGGTCGCCCCGAAAATTTGCACCATCCAACTCAAAATCTTTGATGTAAATCGTCTCAGGCAGCGCTGTTGCTTGTCCAAGCCTCTGTTCCTGTTGGACATTGACTCCGCCTGTCATTTTTTTGGCGGAATGGCAACCTAGGCTCAAAGCCGCAGCAATGACAAGGAATAGCGCGATGATGAGGGTCGTGGTTTTAGGTTTCATGGTGTTGGCTTATATGGTTGTCAAATTGGCAGATCGTTTTCTTCGTAAAGTGTAATACTTTCCCCAACAGCCCACCGTATGGATTTGGCCCGACCCGTGCCAATGCCTGCCACATTCAGGAGATCATGCTCATCGGCAGCGAGAACGGCTTCAACACTGCCGAATTGTTCAAGCAAATTATGGGCAAGGCTTGGGCCTACGCCGGGAAATGATTGCAATATTCGCATCTGGGTTTTGCGTTTGCCCCTAGGCCGTTTGCCAGTAACAATACGAGGGGAATGATGGCTTGCCAAGGAATCACATTGTCGATCTGCATAGATCATCATCTTCGCAGTTTCTTCTGGGTTTAAGGAACGGAGCAAGGGAATGCCAAAAAACATTGAGAGAGTAATCAGCGCACCTTGCAATGCCTCCCGCCGAATTCCACAGTTCATCAAATCACGACCATTGCCTTCCAAGATGATCGCTTTGTGTAGCGAGGAAGCGGCAAGACGAATGCCTTGGTCAAATAAGCGGCCATCTTTTATCGATGCGGCGAAATCAAGCATGGTTTTCCGTTCAAACAGCAGCCTATCATTAACCCGATAGTCACCCAAATCAAGACGACTGACTGAGACCTTTACCCCTTCCTGTTGCCTCAGTGCTTCGATCACGGGGGAAAGTTGTTCACGATCATCGGCAATGATATGGATGGCTGAAGCTTGTGTCATGATGATGAAATTAGGAATTTGATTGTTTAGCTTATCCTTGTCATATAATGCAAGGCAAGCCCTCACTTTTCTCCGATGGAGATCAATATGCTGACGATCTACGACCTCAAACCTCGCTTCCAAAATCTGTTGCGGCCTGTCGTGCAGTGGCTTTGGCGAAAAGGCATCACCCCCAATCAAGTCACTTGGCTGGCGTTTGGCTTATCGTTGTTGGGCGGTACGGGTGTGGCTATGCAACCCATGGAGCGTTGGCCCTTCTTGTTGATTCCTCTGTTGATGTTCATCCGCATGGCACTGAATGCCATCGATGGGATGCTGGCGAGAGAGCATGATTTGCGCTCGCCATTAGGGTCCATGCTGAATGAATTGGGTGATGTGGTGTCCGACACGGTGCTTTACCTGCCCTTAGGTCTAATTCCGGGAGTCAGTATGGCGGCAGCGGCGGTGTTTGCGGTGTTGGCAGTGGTCAGTGAACTGGCCGGGGTCGCGGCGGTGCAAATCGGGGCGAGTCGGCGTTATGACGGACCGATGGGCAAGAGCGACCGGGCGTTTGCCATCGGCTTCATCGGATTGTTGCTCGGTTTGGGCGTGGCTCCGGGTGTTTGGTTGTCCGGCTTGCTGTGGGTGTTG
>CAIOOA010000177.1 GCA_903859815.1 uncultured Methylococcaceae bacterium
CTTTCGACTCCCGACGCGGCAGCTTATGCTGCCAGCAAGCCGCTTCGGGCGAAGCCGGGTTCAAGTTGGCGCTATGCCAGCGGAAACACTAACATTGTGTGCCGAATCATACGGGAAGCTTTGGGCGAGGAAGCTTATCGCCAGTTTCCCCGTCAGGCGTTGTTTGAACCGCTAGGCATGGAGAGTGCCAGGTTTGAAATGGACGCATCTGGCACATTGGTTGGGTCGTCTTTCCTGTATGCGACTGCACGGGACTGGGCAAAATTTGGGCAATTGTATTGTCAGGACGGTCTTTGGGAAGGAAAAAGAATTTTGCCGGAGGGGTGGGTGAGTTATTCAACAGTCCCTTGCACCCCCGACCGTCGATTTGGAGCGCATTTCTGGCTGGACATTAGGCAGAAAAAAAACGAGCCCGATATGGCAACCCCCCTGCCAGCAGATGCTTTTCATGCGATGGGTTATGAAGGTCAATGTGTTAGTATCATACCTTCGCGAAAATTGGTTGTCGTTCGCTTGGGTCTTACCCGCAAAACCTCGGCTTGGCGACAAGACCATTTTTTAAATTTAATCCTCGATTGCCTATCCAGCCTAACTTAAATTTGCTTAGACGCTTGCCACTTGCTCTAAGTAGATTTCTATGCGGCTTCGTATGGGTTAAGTTAAGGGCGGTGAAGAGATACGGGGTCTAATTGACATGATTTGCTCCGATTCTTGCTGCCATAACCCACGACATCCCTTGCATAGGTTAAAATGCTGTTCATTTACGAGTTTTGCAATTCTAGGTGAACCAGCGTGTTTGAAATTATCTTTGCCGGCGGTTGGGTCATGTGGCCTATCATCGCGTGTTCGATTGTCGCGACGGCGATCATTGGTGAAAAGTTTTGGTCCTTGCGCAAGGAAAAGGTCATGCCCCGCCAATTGACGGTGCAAGTGTGGAACCTGTTTCGCAAAAACCAACTCGATGCCCCCAACATCCGCCAATTGCGTGAGAGTTCCCCGTTGGGTTCGGTGTTGGCGGCTGGCATTTTGAATTACCATCATGGTCGCGAGATCATGAAGGAAAGCATCGAGCAGGCTGGCAGGGCGGCGGTTCATCAAATGGGCCGCTATTTGAACACCTTGGGCACTATCGCCTCCATCTCACCCTACTTGGGGTTGTTGGGCAGTGTGCTAGGGATGATTAAAGTGTTTTCCACCTTTTCGGTCGGCGGTGGCATCGCCAATCCGATGCATCTGGCAGGTGGCATTTCGGAAATCTTGATTACCACGGCTTCGGGTTTGGCGATTGCGATTCCTAGTTTGATGTTCCATCGCTATTTCGAGAGCCGGGTAGATGAATTGGCTTTGCGTTTGGAAGAGGAAGCCTTGCTTTTGATTGAACGCTTGCATGGCGAACGCGAAGAACAGCCATGAATTTCCGACCTCGCGCCAAAAGCAAGCCGGAACTGAACCTGATTCCGCTGATTGACGTATTGATTGTATTGCTGATTTTCCTCGTGCTGACGACTACATTCAGCCATGAAGCCGCGCTGCATATCCACTTGCCGGAAGCCAGCAATCATGAGGAAGACAAGGACAAGGGCATCGAGTTGGTGATTGATGCCGACGGACACTATATTGTCAATGGGCATATTGTTTTGAATAATGATGTGGATTCGATCAAACAAGCCTTGTTGGAAGCGGCTGCGGGAAACCATGACCCTCTAGTGACCATCAATGCCGACAAATCCACCCGCCACCAAGCCGTGATTAGCGCCTTGGATGCTGCTGGGCAACTGGGGTTTGTGCATGTGACGTTTGCCATCAAGGCTAAGGAATGAGGCCAAGAAAATTGCTATGAAACTCGCCGAATGGTTGCAGCATCAATGGTATGAAACGAAACCGCCCTTGCTGTTGCTTCCGCTGTCTGGACTATTTCGGGCAATCGTCGCCATCAGGCGTTCGGCTTATCGTAAGCATTGGAAATCAACGGAGCGTTTGCCTGTCCCTGTCATTGTGGTTGGCAACCTGACCGTCGGCGGCACAGGCAAGACACCCATGACCATTTGGCTAACGGAATTTCTAAGCCGCTCAGGATATAAACCGGGAGTGGTCAGTCGGGGTTATGGGGGCCGCAAGCAAGATAAGCCGGTGGCGGTCAATGTCCATAGCGATCCTGCTGAGGTCGGCGACGAACCCGTGTTGATTGCGAAGCGGACGGGTTGCCCGGTCTATGTGTTTCCCCGCCGTGCCGAGGCCGGTCGGTTGCTGTTGGCGGAAACCGATTGCGACATCATCATCGCCGATGACGGATTGCAGCATTATGCCTTGGCGCGGGATGTGGAGATAGCCTTGGTCGATGGTGAGCGTCGCTTTGGCAATGGGGAATGCCTACCCGCCGGGCCTTTGCGCGAACCCGTGGAACGCTTGGCCGAGGTTGACTTTGTGGTTTGTCGTGGGGCGGCTTTAGCCAATGAATTTCCACTGACCTTAAGCTTTGGCGAGGCAATCAATTTGACTAATCCAAGCCAGACTAAACCCTTGTCTGAATTTATCGGCATTCAATCGCTTTACGCCATCGCCGGCATTGGTCATCCGGGTCGCTTCTTTGCCCAGCTTAAGAACGCGGGGTTAAGCTTTGAGGAGAGGGCTTTTCCCGATCACCATGCATTCACTCCCGAAGATTTAAACTTTGGCGAGAATGCCACTCTATTAATGACGGAGAAAGACGCGGTGAAATGCCGTGGCTTTGCCAATCAACAATTCTGGACCGTGCCCTTGCAGGGGGATTTGCCCCCCGCATTTGGCGAGGCTTTATTACAAAAACTGAAGGTAATACATCATGGATAAAAAACTACTCGAAATTTTGGTTTGCCCATTGTGCAAAAGTGATTTGATCTATAAGAAAGAAGAACTGGAACTGATTTGCAAAGCTGACCGGCTGGCATTCCCGATACGCGATGACATACCCGTGATGCTGGAAAACGAAGCCCGCAAACTCAGCTTGGAAGAATATGACGAACTCGCCAAGCACCAAACCTCTTTGGTGGATTGATGGTCGATTTTAAAATCGTCATACCCGCCCGCCACGCTTCCACTAGGCTTCCCGGCAAGCCTTTGCTGGACATAGCGGGCCGTCCGATGATTTATCATGTCTGCGAACGAGGCTTGGAAGCCGGGGCGAGTGAAGTCGTGTTGGCGACCGATGATGAGCGCATCGCCGAAGCCGTGGCTGATTTGCCGGTGAAAGCCGTGATGACCAGCCCGTATCATCACAGTGGCACTGAGCGAATCCGGGAAGCTGCCGACATCATGGGTTGGTCGGATGAGACGATTGTGGTCAATCTGCAAGGCGACGAGCCATTCATCCCACCCGATTTGAAGCGGCGTTTGGCCCGTTTACTGGCAAAACAGGATGTTGCCGAAGTGGCCACGCTTGCCACGCCGATTGTTGACCGTGCGGAAATATTCAACCCCAATGCTGTGAAAGTGGTGCTGGATCGTTTCGGTCATGCCTTGTATTTCAGTCGCGCTCCGATTCCTTGGCATCGTGAATCGTTTGCCGCATCCGATGCTGAATTGCCGCCCCACTATCCTTGGATGCGGCATATTGGAGTATATGCCTATTCGGTTGGATTTCTGCATCGTTATGTGTCTTGGGTGCCTTCCGGGTTGGAGGCGGTTGAATCCTTGGAACAACTTCGCATTTTGTGGATGGGTGAAAAAATCCTCGTCATGCCGGTGGACAAAGCACCCGAAGCAGGTGTGGACACCGAAGAGGATTTGCATAGGGTCAGGGCAAGGTTTATAGATGCCCCTAAATCCGGCGTTTGAAATATAAATTTTGGTTTGGAGTGCAAGGCTTGCCTTGCCTCCAAAGAAGCCCTTGCAAGGCAAGCCTTGCACTTCTCTATCGCTTTTGAATAGGCTCCACCCGCTTACGATATAACTTGCCCATCTCCGCATAGCGTTGGTCTTTGTCGCCATGCAAATAGAGCGAGGTGGTGGACAGGCTGGCGTGGCCTAAATTCTCTTTGACGGAAATCAATGCCGCCCCGCCCCCCAAAGCATGGGATGCGTGGGTGTGGCGTAACCAATGTGTGGTCATTCGAGTCAGCGTTTCGACATCGCGTTGATCCTCCTCGGTCGCGGTTTTTGCCATCGCGGCGGCGGACTCATTAAAAAACGCTTTTAATACCCGATGCAAGCCTGAAGTTGTGAAGGGCAGTTCTTGCATTGCAAAATCGGTTGCCACAAGCACTTCGGTCTTGCGGAATTTGCCAATGATAGGCTCTGGCGAGTCGGGTATGCCCCAGCTTGCCCCTCGTTCTAGCGCATAGCGTTTCAATTCATCGGCGAGTTCGGGGGCCAATGGCACTTCCCGTTGTTTGCTGCCTTTGCCCAACACTCTTAGCCAGTATTGCCCACCATTGCGGCTTTTATAAGTGATGTCGCCAAACCGGGCATTCGCCAATTCGGCAAGGCGTAGCCCTGTGCAATAGGCTAATTGCAAGGCGATCCAAATGCGACGATACCGACGTTTTTCCTCTTCTGTGGCTTGGCTTGCCTCACAGCTAGCGCAATAATCCAACAACCATTGCCATTGCGTGTCGTCCAGCACATGCTCGACATGCAAGGCATTCAATTCTTTGAATGCCAGTGGGGGCAGCCCATCAAAGGGGTTGCTGTCTAGGTAGCGTTGTTTGACCAACCATTCGCAAAGGGAAGACAGGATGATTTCAGCATGTTTGACGGTTCGTTGCCCCAATGGCCCTCGAAATGGTCGCCAGGACGGGCTCCAACGCGGCTTGAATTGCGGATTCATCCAAGCTTCAGGCGGGGCAAACAGAAAATCCCGGTAGGCTTTACAGTCTGATGTGTCCAAGGAAGACAACGCCTTGTTTCGCTCGGTCACTGCCCATAAGAGAAATCGCTCGGACTCTTTCCGATAATTGCGATAGGTATGGCTTTGCGGGTCGCGCAGGTCCAGCCAAAGATGTATGGCTTCGAAATCATTGCTGGCCTGGATGCGACAACGTTCATGCGGGGCGCGGTTAGTGCCGTTGGCTCCATTTAAGTCCTCTTGCGCATCGAACAGGTTTTCCATGACCGGATGCAGGGTTCGGTGTCTGGTAATTTGCCCCGGCTTTTGGGAAATCAAGGCGTTGTCGTACAAACCTAAACCTGCCGCATGAAGCCGCAGCAATCGCTCAACCAATTGCGCTGAATGGATGCCGAATTTTGGCAAGGATTGCCACCAAAGTTTCCCGTGGCGATGGCGAAAACTGACAATCGCTTGCAATGTCTCCATTTGGTTGGCTTGCAGTTTGCTCGCAAGCTGCTTGGGAAACCACTGGCTGACAGAATCGGTTAAAGCCGGTTGCGGTTCGGGTGCATTTAACAGACTGGATAGGCCCGATTCGGCTTGCTTGATCCAGACTTCACCCTCTAGGCGTTCCTTCAACCAGAAATTGGCCAGTTCCTCCCTGCCTAGATGTTGGGCTTTCAAGGCTAGGCGTTGACGCAATGCTTGAACTGTTTGACGGGTTGCACCCACGTCAGCGCCATCCAAGTACAATTGTCCAAGCAAAGGCCAGCCTAGGCGATTCATCCAGCCACGCAGTAAGGCTTGTTCATGATTATTCAATAATGCAGGCATTTTAGGCCGTATTTAGGCATCGAATACTCAATCATCAAATCCACCCGTCAGCAAAGCCACCGGGTCCCTGCTTATTTTTTCCAATTGTTTGATGATGCGGCGTTGGTCGCTGAGGGAATCACTCGGGCCCGGAATATAAACAGGGTTGCCATCACGACCAAAGTGGAAAGTTTCATCACAGGCCGACGCATCCACATTGCCAAAGATAATCTTGGCAATTTTATAATCGATATCCGGTTCCAAGCCCAATTTACCGGAAAAATCAACTGCCAGTTCAACCAGTTTGCGCACATAGGCGGGGTCGCGAGCCACAAACTTTTCACCTGATTCCTGTAAAAAGTGATCCATTTCATATCGATACTGCTGTGCACTGGTGATGGTGAAAAGCGAGCTTTTCACCCCTAGGCAGAAGGTGTCCACCAAGAACGCACTCATCGCGTAGCGACCATCGGCCAGTTTGCGGCTAAACCAGATCGAACCTATCCCTTTTTCAAACAAGCCTTCCGGTGTATAGACATCAGCGATGGGTGCCTTTGCCGCCAGCAGCCATTCTGCGGCCATGCCGGAGGGTGCTGCCGCCGTGCTTGATTTCTTGACCGACTTGCGCTTCACGGCTTTTTTGGCGCGTTTTTGTTGCAGAGCTTTGGAACTTAAGGCCATGGAATGATCCTTTGCGTAGTTGATTTGAGAAGGGTATTGTAACGCTAGAATAGGGGATGAGGATAAAGTCAATGCTGTTGAATTAAGCCGTAGGTCGGCATCCCCATGCCGACAACGGACTTAATTCAACAGCATTGAGGGATAAAGTGGGGGCTTCAAAGCGGGTGAGATAAAAGAAATGCAGACTTATAAGGTTTGTTTTGCGAGGCATCCAGAGATTCGCTGGATTTGATAGAATGACTAGTCTTATAAGGTTCACAAAACGGCAATATTCTAGTCGCAAGCCTTATCATCCAATCCCGGCAGGTCCATGACTGAACCAACAGAAAACCCAAACCTCTCCAAACTCAGCTTGGAGGACTTGGACAAAATCGTAGACAACTCGTCGGAGAAGAACCGCAATTTCTTCATCGCCTATTTAGGTCTAATGATTTATGTGCAGGCTATCATCTTCTCCACCTCGGATTTGCAACTGCTGCTGCCCAGTCAAAAACTGAAACTGCCGCTGATTGACATTGATGTGCCGTTGGTGGGGTTTTATGTTACGATCCCTTTGTTTGTCATCGCCCTGCACTTCAACTTCCTGCAAAACTTGGAAAGCCACCATTACAAGCTGATGTGCTGGCGACAAGCCCATCCCGGCGGTGTCGTGCCGCGTAGCCGCGTCTTCCCGTTTTTGTTTGATTTTGCGATTCTTGAAACAGAAAGCGGTTATCGCAATCTGGTGTTATGGGCGAACAACATCCTGTGTTACAATCTCGCCCCGCTGACCTTGGCCTTGCTGCTATTCCGATTTGCCGACCGGCAAGACTTCCCGGTGACGTTTTGGCATTATGTCTGCTTTGTCGTCGATTGTTATTTGGTTTGGCGATTGCGCAAGGCATTGGTGCTTAATGCCAGGGTTGAAGAACCCTATCAAGATGATGAGCAAGCCACTGAAAAATCTGAAAATATCGCCGAGTTCGTATTTGGTTCTTTCCGCCACTGGCCTCATGGATTCGTCGGGTTGATTGTTCTAGGGGAAATGTTGCTGTGTTATGCGATTGCCACCCCGGATGATGAAACCTTTAGTCGCTCTGTGCTGCTAAAGATAAATGAGGGGTTAGGAAGCATTGGACCTATAGAATGGGTTCTACCTCGCATTAAGATTGATCCGAATGACACGGTTTGGCAAGCCGACGATAATCGCATGAAAATTGAAGCCGAATTGGTCGGTGAAGCGAATTGGGCAAAATATTTTAATGAAAAAGGTAAAGGTTTCCGACCCGACCCTAAAAGCCTACGCTTGGTGGACTTAAGAGAGCAGAAACTCCCTAGGGCGCAGTTGTCTTTTATAAGATTACAAGGAGCTATTTTTTTTATGACACAGTTGCAAGGGGCCAAACTTGGATGGTATTTGCAAGGAGCCAATTTTGAGAAGGCGCAGTTGCAAGGAGCTGAGCTTTGGGATGCGGAGTTGCAGGGGGCCAAATTTAAGGAGGCGCAGTTGCAAGGAGCTGATCTTGGCGGTGCAGAGTTGCAAGGGGCTGACCTTGACGGGGCGCAGTTGCAAGGGGCTAATCTTAGCAGGGCAAAATTGCAAGGGGCTGATCTTAGTGAGGCGGAATTGCAGGGGGCTGATCTTAGGAAAGCGAAATTACAAGGGGCTGATCTTTACAAGGCGCAGTTGCAAGGGGTTATTTTAGAATCAACTTATGTTCAAGGTCTGCAAATTAATGAAGTCATGCCCGTGTTTGGGGTAGATCAAAATAAATTGTTTGACGATAAAACCGATTGGGCAAAGATTGAAAAACTGGCAGACACCATACCGGGTAGTATAAATCGCCAAATCTATCAGGAACGCATCCAGCAAGCCCAACAAGCCAATCAAATCAATCTAGCCAAGCAATTTTTACAATATCAACCGCAAGCCATTGCCCAACCGGCTTTGTCCGCTATCTGCACTGGCGAAAGTAAATTTCGTGGAATAATGCCAATAGAATCCCACTTATCCTCGGCACTCGCTTTCCGCAATCGGTATCTGAAATTATCATATGCTTTAAAGCAAAACCCCGATTATCCCAAAGTGTTGCAAGACATTGATTATCAGCTTTGTACCTTGCCGGAATGTCAAGACATCCGAGGTGACATCAAGGGTTTGGATTGTACCAAGGCTAAGCCCTCAAAATGGTAATTCGTAGGCTGGAATAAGCCTGTCATGAGCCAAGCCGAAAGGCTCTCTAGCGGGTGTTTCCGGAAATCTGGCGGACTTCGCCCAGTGGTTCCTGTATGAACTTATTTCGGCCTATAGTCAATGGAATGGAATTCAATACCCGGCAAATGGAGGGCAAGCAAAAAGCCACTTACTCTAAAACTATAACAATGCAAAAACCCTCAACCCCAAAGTTTCTGCCGCCGTGCATTGCCTCCCATCTGTCGAAATAAAAAGTTCGGAGAATGATGCTTGTTTGATAGTGACTTCTTGGATTACAAATCAATGTCATTAAGATGTATAATATCCAAGGCAGAGCGAAATGTCTAGTGAAACTTGATCAAGTCTAGCGCACGCGGAGAGCCTTAAAATCCCGCCCCATCAATGAATATGACAATCCCTCCTAAAATAACAGATATGAGGTAGTTTTATGCAATGGCAAGCCATACGCCAACATTACCCCCATCAATGGCTTTTGCTTGAAGCACTCAACGCACACAGCGAAGAGGGAAAACGCATTCTGGATCAATTAGCCGTACTTGAGACTTATACCGATTCCACCACTGCCTTGCAAGCTTACAAAATTCTTCATGGTCAAGCACCTAGCAGGGAATTGTATGTTTTTCATACCAGTCGGGATAAGCTCAATATAGAAGAGCGGCGTTGGTTCGGTATTCGGGGTTAAACGTGAATATTAGAATTCAGGAGGGTTTGCCTTTTAGATCAATTTTCAGCACATAATTTTGAACTAGAGGTAGGTGCGATGGATTATGGATTCGATATTGATGGAATTATTGGCATTGATTTGTTGACCAAGATTGGAGTGATTATTGATTTGCAGCGTATGGAGATTTATTTATAGTATCATCTCTTCGATCCATTGGAGATTGAACCATGAACTCCCAAGAAACCCATCTCACCGAATCTTGCCATCTTTATCGAAAAGTCAGATAAAAATGAAAAACACTCTCCCCACTAACCCCATGATTTCTAATATCATCATCCTCGCCGAACAAACCCCCGACATTGCCATTTTGTGGCTATACGGCTCCCGCGCTAGAGGAACGCATCGGGTAGATAGCGATTATGATTTGGCGGTGGCTTTCAAGACGTTTATCCACGACAATCCTTTGGAAACTAGGCTACGCCCGGAATTGTTGGCGATGGACTGGCGTAGGGCTTTGGGTTTGCAGGAACACCAGCTATCCGTCATCGACATTAACCAAGTGAGTATTTCCCTGAGTTTTCATCTCATCCAGAATCATCAGCCGATCTTTTGCCGCGACCCTCGCCGATTAATTACCGAGGGAAACCGAGTGATGAGTCGCATGGAGTTGGATATATTGCCTTATCTTCAAGAGAAACCGAATGTGCGAAATATTGCCTGAACTTAAAACCTATCTCCACGAACTGAAAGCCCACGCGGAAAACATCGTGTCGGAGCTGGATGAAATATGAAACTCACCCCCCTCATTGGCGAAGGCTGGCAAGCCATGCGCTCCAACGGTTTGCGCACGTTCTTAACCATGCTCGGCATGGTCATCGGCGTAGGCGCGGTCATTTTGATGTTGGCAGTGGGGCAGGGCGCACAGATGATGGTCAACGAAGCCATCGCATCCATGGGCAGCAATTTGTTTATCGTATTGTCCGGGTCGTCCACTGCGGGCGGCTTGCGTTCAGGCTTCGGTAGCACTCCAACCTTGACCCTAGCCGACATGCAAGCGATTAGCGAATTGCCAGATGTGGCTGCGGCTGCCCCGGTGCTGCCCAATACCGCACAGATGATGTATGGGGCCAACAATTGGAGCACGACCATTGCCGGCACTTCGCCATCCATCTTGGAAGTGCGCGATTGGGAGGTGGTGAAAGGTTTGCCCTTCACCGATAGCGATGTACGCGCAGGGACAAGGGTATTGTTGATTGGGCAAACGGTAGCGCGTCAATTGTTTGGCGAGGAAGACCCGATTGGGAAAACGGTCAGGATCAAAAACAGCCCTTTCCAAGTATTGGGAATCTTGGCGGTCAAAGGCCAAAGCTTGGATGGACGCGATCAGGATGACACGGTGCTGGTTCCGGTGACGACGGCCCAACGACAGTTATTTGGCAATCAATTTCCCGGCATGGTGCGCTTCATCATGGTTAAAGCCAAATCCGCCGGGGCGATGGATCGGGTGGAAAAGGACATGCAACAACTGCTGCATACCCGGCATCGCATTCGCGAAGGGCAAGACGATGATTTTAATGTGCGCAATTTGACCGCATTGGCGGAAACCGCATCCGGGGCAACCAAGATCATGTCCGCGATGCTTGGGGCCATTGCCTCGGTGTCCTTGTTGGTGGGCGGCATTGGCATCATGAACATCATGCTAGTCTCAGTAACCGAGCGAACTCGGGAAATCGGCATACGCATGGCAATTGGGGCGAAACGCAGCGATATCCTGTGGCAGTTCCTATTCGAGGCCATCATCATTTCCTTGGCTGGCAGTTTTATCGGAGTATTGCTGGGTGTGGGCTGCGCTTACGCCTTGAGCAGCCTGACCGAGATGGTGGTCGTGGTGACCTTAAGCTCAATCCTGCTTGCCTTCGGCGTAGCGGCAGCGGTCGGGGTGTTTTTTGGATTCTACCCTGCGAAGAAAGCGGCTTATCTAAGCCCCATTGAGGCTCTGCGGTATCAATGACTTATGTTGCACCAGTCAAAGTTAGGAGCATCAAAGCAAGCTTTGCCTGTCAAAGCAAGCTTTGACGCTCCAAATCCCGCTGCCATAAATTCAAATCGAATGACAAAGGTATGTTATTAGAATCTTAGCTCAGTCTGCACATAGACATAGTTCACATTGTCATGGTTACTTGGTGCGTTTGGGGCGTTGCGGGCAAAAGTGCCCTTGATGAAATAAGTCCAACCGCCCTCAATCCCGAGGTTTTCATGCGGGTCCCAGCGGGCTGTCAGTTCCACGGTATGCCCTAGAAAATCCCCCGAATTGCCAGTGGGGTCAATTAAATTGGCGGGCGACCAAGAGGCCGTGCTATTCGCCATCCACCATGCCCGATAAGCGGTAAAGGCGGTGACATTGCGGTGAGGCACAATAAAAACTCGTGTCCCCGGTGAGTTGATGTTGTTGCGGGCAAACAAGCCTAGTATGCCAGTCGGGCCGTATTCCCAACGCCTTGCGCCGTACAGCGTATCGAACGATTTTGACGTGCCACTCGTGGTGCCTCCGGTGACATAGTCATATTGCATCACAAGGCGCGGGTCCCAAGGCAGATCAAAGGTGTAGCCAAACTGAATGTGTTCCATGAAAGCCTCCACCGACACATCCATCTTCGTGCTTTTGTTCTTGGCATCATAGATGTTATCGTAGCGATTGCCTGTCTGCGCGGCGCTTTCCCCCTCAAAATCAAACTCCCCTTTTTTAGGTTGTTTGAACCAGCGAAAGCCCGGTGTGAACAAACGGCGGTTATTGCTACTGCTTGGGTTTTCGCCCAAATAATACAAATACAACTCGCCACTGGTGTTCCAAGGGAGCTTAAAGGCTTCGGCAAATATACCGGCAAACACGGTATTCTTTTGCTCCTGATCCCAAGCATAATCATTATGGAGCAAATCGGTGGCCTGGTCCGGCAAACGTTGCACGGGTTGGTTGCCAAACACCTGAACTTGCCAAGCCGATGCCGGGTCACGCAGCCTAAACAACACGCCGGTGAACGAGTTGGTCGTGTTGCGGAAGTTATTCCGCGCCACCAGACGGCGGCTACCGAGGTCCAAGGTCATGCGCCCTCCCTTCACCTCAGCACCTAACCCTGTGTCAAACAAGTTCAATGTCCACAAAGCGGCATAAATTTGTGGGAAGTCAGCGGAGTCCACCATGGTGTTGTTCAAGGTCTGGCCTTCTTTGGTTCCGTATTGCCGTGCGTCCCAAAACTCGAAACCCACTCTTAGTGCTTGATAATTGGCCTCCATCCACAACACCGTCTGCAAGGGTATCTGGTACTGGCTACCAGTCTGTCCTTTGGCCCAAGGCGTATCCAAGCTTTCATAACGGGCGCGGAATTCCAAACTGGCATTCAGCCAATCCGGCAATCCCAAGGTTTTTTTCGCGTTGTATTCCGTAGGCCAATCAAAGCGGTTCTTGCCAGTCAGCCAATCCATGCGCTGGCTCCCGGCAGCGGACAGACCTGCACGGTTAAGGCGTTTATATTCTGGCGTTGTGCTGCCCACTTTGTCTTGGGCGGGGGTAGCCCCGACAACGGGGTCGGTTGTTCTGTCTGATGAGTCGGGTGAAGTGTTTTGGTTGGCGGTGTTGGTGGGGGCTACTTTCGTAGTGCTAGCGGTTGCAGTTGGCGAGTTCGGCTGGGTCGCGGTGGATGCATCCTTTGGGATGACCGCTGAGTCGGCGGCAGGGCTCTGTGGTGAGTGGGCTAGAGCGACAAGGGAAAGCACTGCTAAACATAAATGAGGACGGATAGGCATGGGATACTCCGATTAAGTTCGTTATGTTTATATGATTATATCGGATGAAAATGAAGACTCAAGGATTTTTGCGGAAATGCAAAATCTTGTAGTTAAATCACAACATCTCATTGTACCAATGTTGTCGCTGAAGAACACTAAGCTGATGAAGGCCAAAACGGCCAAGGATGCTTCGGTAAGCATCATTTGGCATGGAGATTTGCCCAGCTAATCTTTTATTGGCTATCATTTGGCATGTCACTAATGAGCATGTCTCTGAATTGATGCGGACTCAAGCCTAAACAGACTATTTCATCTTCGACCAATCAGTCACCTAGCATTGATTTATAGAACAATAGCAAACCACCCTCTGCTTGAATGGGGCGTCCTACCAATCAAACTAGCTTGACAAAGTATTGTGGTGTATATTTTCATATACAACGAACCAGAAGACATGCCTTCAAAACCCAAGAGAGCAAATCCATGCCGACACACTCTTTTCGTTTTCTCAAATGTATTGCCGTTTTTTTCCTGCTCTTGACCTCCAGCGCTTGCTTGGCAGGTGAGGTCACGGTTTTTGCAGCAGCCAGCCTGACCAATGTGTTGAGCGAACTCGCCAAAACTTACGAAGCCAGCCATGATGTTAAAGTGAAATTTTCATTTGCGTCATCCGGGGCGTTGGCTAAGCAAATTGAAGCGGGAGCGCCCGCTGACCTGTTCATCTCAGCGGATAACAAATGGATGGATTATCTGGATGGCAAAGGCAAAATTGACAAAGGTTCACGGGTTAATTTGGTGGGTAACACCTTAGTGCTGATCGCCCCTAAGGGCAAGGGTTTCCCTGTCCGTCTGGAAAAGGACTTTGACTTTGCGGGAGCATTCAAGGGCAAACTCTGCACAGGGCAAACCGAATCGGTGCCAGTAGGGGTTTACGCCAAGGAAACTCTAACCAAATTAGGTTGGTGGGAAGCTTTGAAGGATAGAGTGGTAGGCACCGATGATGTGCGAGCTGCACTGGATTTAGTCAGTCGCGGGGAGTGCATAGGCATCGTGTATGAAACCGATGCAAGGCTTAGCTCGAAAGTGGAAACCGTCATTATTTTCCCCAATGAGCTTCATGCACCTATCGTCTATCCAGCAGCCTTAGTGACGCAAACGGCTGACACTAAGGCATTTTTTGAGTTTGTCAAAAGTTCAGGCAAGGTATTTGCTAGTTATGGCTTTAAGCTATTGAGTAGGGAGTGAAGCCAACCTACTTTACTCGCACTTGAATCGGCTTCGCACAATTAGGGGAACCCCCTTTTAATTCATCTTCCAGAAAAGGCAAATAGATTATGAAACTCAGCGCACGCAACGTACTTAAAGGGACCGTCAAAGCCATAACCCATGGGATGGTTGATTCTGAAGTCGTCATTGAACTGTCACCCGGCGTCGAAGTTGTCTCCATTATCACCAAGACTTCGGCGGAGAGCTTAGGCTTGAAAGTGGGTGGAACGGCTTATGCCATCGTCAAAGCACCGAATGTCATTGTGGCTGTTGATGACTAAACTCCAGCATTAGTCGGGGCCAAGCACAGAATCCACGGCATCAAAACCGTGGATTCTTTTTTTCTGGGTTTAATACCTGATGTTACGCACAGAAGCGAAAGATGCATGACGGAGCGTCAAAGCTTGCTTTGACAAGAAAATTGGAAATGTAAAGCTTGCTTGGCCTGTCAAAGCAAGCTTTGACGCTCCAAAAATAGGCCACTGCGTAACATCAGTTAATACTTTAGAGTTCGATGTAATGACACTGACCCAAGATGAAATCTCCGCCGTTGTTTTGTCGATCAAGGTGGCAACTTGGGCGACTTTGCTGTCCTGCCCGTTTGCGATTGCGATTGGATGGGTGTTGGCACGTAAAAAGTTTCCCGGCAAACCCATTGTGGATGCCTTGATACATTTACCCTTAGTGCTGCCACCGGTCGTTCCGGGTTATCTATTATTACTGTTATTTGGCAACCAAGGTGTGATCGGGCATTGGTTAAATGAACTGGGGATTTCATTCATGTTCAATTGGAAGGGTGCGGCGCTGGCTTCGGCAGTGATGTCATTTCCGCTGATAGTGCGCTCGGTACGCTTGTCCATGAGTTTAATCGACCCCCGCTTGGAAGGTGCGGCAAGCACTTTGGGTGCCGCACCCCTAGCGGTGTTTTTTTCGGTGACACTGCCATTGGCCTTGCCGGGAATTTTCGCTGGCCTGATTTTGGGGTTCAGCCGCTGCCTCGGGGAGTTTGGAGCAACCATCACCTTCGTCGGCAACATTGCTGGCGAAACCCGAACCCTGCCCTTGGCTATCTATACTGCCAGCCATGTCCCCGACGGCGATGCTGAAGCCCTGCGTTTGATCGTCTTGTCGATTGTCATATCGCTATCGGCACTGTTTTTCAGTGATTTGCTGACACGTCGGGTGGAAGGCCATTTGGGATTGAGGGCCACCGATGCTTGACCTAGACATCCATATTCGGCTGAAGCGCGGCAGTTTCGACGGGGAAATGGCGGTTCATATTACCGAGCCGGTCAGCGGGGTGTTTGGACATTCCGGTTCAGGGAAGACGACCTTGTTACATTGCATAGCCGGTTTGGTAAAACCCGACAGCGGGTTGATGAGCCTAAATGGAGAAACCCTGTTTGACACTGAAAAAGGCTTATTCGTCCCTGCCCACCAACGCCATATCGGCTTGGTGTTTCAGGACGCACAATTGTTTCCACATTTGTCAGTACGCAATAACTTGCTTTATGGTTACCAGAGGCTCAAGCCGGGTCAACGTCGTTTTGAGCTAGACCCGGTAGTGGAGTTGTTGGAAATAGGCCCACTGCTGGAACGCCGTCCCGGCCAGTTGTCGGGTGGCGAGAAACAGCGGGTCGCTTTGGGCAGGGCATTGCTTTACAGCCCTCAACTGCTGCTGTTCGACGAACCGCTTGCCGCTTTGGACGATAGGCTGAAAAAGCAAATACTGCCGTTCTTGCGACGTGTCCGTGATGTGGGCATACCGATGTTATACATCAGCCATTCCATGGACGAAATCCTCTACCTCACAGACACCGTGACGCTGGTTGAACATGGCCGGATCTTGGCCCATGGTCGTTACTTGGATGTCCTTGGGCAGGCAGACTCCTCTGAACTGGTCGATGGTTTGGACTTGCGCAATGTCTGGGAAGTCACCTTGCTTGAAAATAACCATGAACAGGGGTATAGCGTCGCCGCATTGGGGCAAGAAAGGCTGATCCTTCCGCCTGCCTCCGCAGTTGTGGGAGAGGTGGCGATTGTCAGCGTCCGCGCAGCTCAGATAGCTCTATCTAGGAAGCGGATTGAAGGCATTACGATCCAAAACCAATTGCCAGGAAAAATCCTTCGCATCATTCATCGTCGCCATGGTGCATTAGTCGAAATTGACGTTGGAGTTGTGGTGGTCGCCGAGGTGAATGGGAAGACGGTGGAGGATTTGAACTTATGCAAGGGGGATAAGGTGTATTGTTTAATAAAAGCACAATCTTTGGATTACCCGGAAAGTTGATAGCCAAAACGAAATGATCCGATATTAGGATAATAAAAAAAGAGGCCGTTCTCACGACCCCTTTTCTGAAAGTCATGAATTAGGGACTAGTTAGAGCGGCCTTGTTGCGCGCCACTCTGCCTTCCTTGTTGATATGCGTTATTGACCGCTTGTTCGTGTTGGCCAAAGGCAAAACCACCGAGCGCACCAGCACCTGCACCGATGGCTGCCCCCATGCCAGCATTGCCGGCAAGGGCGCCAATCAGCGCACCGCCTGCGGCTCCCCCCAAAGCACCGGTTGCCGTGCGCTGTTGGGTATTGCTCATATTTGCGCATCCGCCAAAAACGAACAGGCCCAGAATGACCAAACTTAATGCTAGCACTTTATGTATATTTGACATTTTCATGAGATGCACCTCTATTTTTTCTTGCAAGGAAAGGTATCGACTAAGAACTTAGTGATCACATCGCCGACGGTATCCTTATCGTATTCGGGGTGTGCTTTGGAATAACGCACATATTCGTTAAGTACTTGGGTGCGAGTGGCTGTCTCAGGAAAGCAGAATATTGGCGTGAAACCCTTCCCTTCCTTGAGTGCATCGTGATAGCGGGAGAAACCCACCCCGAAGCCATGGCAGAAATGAATAGCCGCGATATAATTGGGGTCACTCGGCTGTGCGGAACACACTGCGACGAGGTCGGCATTATAACGTATCTCAAAATTAATGGGTTCAACAGCCGAAGCAGTGTTAAAAAAAACAGGCGCTGCGGTCAACAGGCCATAAAAGCATAAAGATCGTATCAATTTCATCAGGGTACTCCTCATCGTGTTGTGCAAAGATAGGTATCGAACAAAAATTAATGTACTACAACCGGTGCATCCATCAACGCAGCATCATCTTGGTCATCCTCGTTTTTCTCAGGGATGAAACCCGGTGGAACCTTTTGCCAAGGATAACCGCTTTTGCCTAGATTGTAACCTGTTTCAAACAGAATATTCATTACACGGTTGTCAAATTCGTCTTCCCGGTTAGTATCCAAAGTATCGGGAATAAATGCCAAATTGAAGTCTAGCCTATCTCGTTTGGCAGTGGCAAATATCCGATAAAGATCGCCTACCCCTTGGGCTTTTATCAATGAGGCGACGGATCGAGGCGCAATCGACTGCATAACCGGAGTCACCTTCTGCCATACGGGACGTATTTGAGTGTTGCGAATGATGTAAACCCGGGCTTCGCGCCTTGTCGCACTGGCCTTTTCTTTGCGAAAATCCAGCATTGCCCCATACAGGAACACTTGATTGGCAACGCCGCCGTCCACATGCATTTCATCCCATCGCTCCCCGCCTGCTTCCACTTTGATGTAGGAAGGTGGAAATGCCACAGGTATCGCGGCTGAGGCAATCATAATCTTGCGGAACAGTTCCAAGGCTTTTGGATGACCGGATGTGGCAATCGCGCCCATGTTCCAGACCACGGGCCTTTGCGCATCCAAAGCGGTCGTACTGACAAAAAGCCTCCGGCCTTTCAAATGTTCGGTGGCAACATCCTTAAGCATCTGCTCATCGACAATCTGTGCCGTTAAGTCGGCCAGCGGATCGTTCAGCCCGACAGCATCTGAGAAAAACATCGCGATAACCGACTTCATCATGAAGATGTCTTTTCCGGTAATCGTCGTATACACTTTTTTTAGTTTTTCGTCATAGGATGGGCCAAGAAAAGCAAAAGGGGCAGTCAAAGCTCCGGTGCTAACCCCGGTGACTAATTTGAATGTGGGGCGAGTCCCAGATGCAGACCACCCGTACAACAAACCAGCACCAAATGCACCGTCACCGCCGCCGCCTGAAATCGCCAAGATGTTGACCTTCCCACCCGCTTCGTACAAGCCGCTCTGCTTTTCCTGTTCCTTAGCCAATTTGGCATCCTTTTGAAAAACGGGGCTAAATTCATCGCCCCAAGCCCTCACGTTAGGAAAGCCTGGTATCTGTACCATGGATTCTAGCTTGTGAGGGGGTGGGGAATGGGGTCTTAGTATTGAGCAACTTATCAGCGAAATAGCGAGTATAAAAAATAGAGAAAGCTTGGCTATCCCATTAGTTTCTATCCTGTTAAACCGCTTGCTATTGACCATTGTAATTCCCCATTTATCCGACTATCCTTGAGTCTGTGTGTGATAAATTCAGATGAGTTAACATGTGCTTGCTCGTAGCCCGGTTAACCCCGCCCAATTGAGAAATAGTCAAACCCTTCTGTAGCCATCCTAGAAGTATCATAAAGGTTGCGACCATCAAAGATGGCAGGGTGGGACAAAGAGGCTTTGATTTTCGAAAAATCCGGGCTTCTAAACACGTTCCATTCGGTGACTATCGCCAACGCATCCGCACCTTCCAATGCAGACTCAGGGCTTTCGCACAGGGTAAAATCTTGGCGATTCCCATAAATACGGCGAGCTTCATTCATCGCCACTGGATCAAATGCGCGCACTGTGGCTCCGTCGGCCCATAAGGCTTCCAATAACACCCTACTGGGTGCATCACGCATATCATCGGTGTTCGGTTTGAACGCCAAGCCCCAAAGGGCGATGGTTTTTCCCTGCAACTTGCCGCCAAAATAATCCTTCAACTTGTCGAACAAATGTATTTTCTGCCGGTTGTTGACGGCTTCCACTGCTTTCAATAATTCAGCGGAGTAACCCACATCCCTTGCCGTTCGTTCCAAAGCTTTAACATCCTTGGGAAAGCAGGAGCCACCATAGCCACAACCCGGATAGATGAAATGATAGCCAATCCGGGGGTCCGAACCTATGCCGATACGGACTTTCTCAATGTCAGCCCCTAATCTCTCTGCGAGGTTGGCGAGTTCGTTCATAAAACTAATTTTGGTGGCGAGCATGGCATTGGCGGCATATTTAGTCAGCTCGGCAGAACGAATATCGATGCAAATCATCCGATCATGGTTGCGGTTAAATGGTGCGTAAAGTGCGCGCAATAATTCAGTCGTCCTAGGATTGTCAGTGCCCACCACAATGCGGTCGGGTTTCATGAAATCATCGATGGCGGCCCCTTCCTTGAGAAATTCGGGGTTTGAAACAACATCAAATTCAATGGCGGAACCCCGTTCCTTTTGCACTGACAGAATAGCTTCGCGAACCCTGTCGGCAGTGCCAACCGGAACGGTGGATTTGTTGACAACAACCCGGTATTCCCTCAAACGTTGTCCAATGCTTCGAGCAACCGCCAGCACATATTGCAAATCTGCCGACCCGTCTTCGTCAGGGGGGGTGCCGACGGCAATGAACTGGAACAAGCCATGCTCAACCGCCTGATCAATATCGGTGGTGAATTGCAGCCGCTTGGAAGCCATGTTGCGTTGGATAATGGCATCCAAACCGGGTTCATGAATCGGCACTTCGCCTCGATTCAGTCGCTCAATCTTGCCAGCATCCACATCAATGCAAAGAACGTCATTGCCCACTTCGGCCAGACAGGCACCCGTGACCAAGCCCACATATCCAGACCCAAATACTGTGACTTTCATGATTATCAGCCAATTATTATAGTTGTCGAAATTAACGGAAACCCCGTAGCAAGTCGCTGGTAATATCCCGGATATCTTCCAATCCCACCGAAATGCGAACTAAACCGTCGTTGATGCCGGCTGCCATACGCTCTTGATCCGTGAGTCGACCATGCGTGGTTGTGGCTGGATGGGTGATCGTTGTCTTAGTGTCGCCTAAATTGGCAGTAATCGACAACATTTGTGTCGAATCGATCAAACGCCAGGCGGCCTCTTTGCCACCTTTCACTTCAAAGCTAACGATGCCGCCCCCTGATTTTTGTTGCCTATGAGCCAGTTCATGCTGGGGATGGGAAGGCAAGCCAGGATAATACACTTTATCAACCCAAGCTTGAGTTTCCAGCCAATGCGCCAGACTCAAAGCATTTTCGCCATGGGCTCGCATCCTTATCCCTAGCGTTTCCAGACCCTTAAGAAAGACCCAAGCATTGAAAGGACTCATGGTCGGGCCACCCGTGCGTAGATAAGGATATATCTCCTTATCCAGCAAATCCAGTTTACCGACGATGGCCCCGCCCACGCAGCGACCCTGCCCGTCCAAATATTTGGTGGCGGAATGAATGACAATGTCCGCACCCAAGGCCAAAGGTTTTTGCAATGCCGGGGTTAAAAAGCAGTTATCCACCACTAACAGAACCCCTAAATTATGGGCTATGTCGGCCAAACGGCTAATATCGGCGATCTGAGTCAATGGATTGGAAGGGGTTTCCACGAACAGAAAACGGGTTTCAGGCCGAATCGCATGTTGCCAAGCCTCGTAATCAGTCAAATCGACAAAAGTTGTAGACACACCAAACTTAGCGAAATAGTTTTGAAACAATATCACGGTATTGCCGAACACGCCCCGAGAACACACCACATGGTCGCCCGATTTGAGCAAGCCGAAGCCGGTCGAGGCGATTGCCGCCATGCCCGATGCGACCGCAATACAGCGTTCGCCGCCTTCCATCGCCGCCAAGCGTTGCTCGAACGTTCGAACTGTGGGATTGGTGAATCGTGAATAGATATTGCCGGGTTCCTTGCCGGAAAACCGGGCGGCTGCTTCGGCAGCGCTGTTGAAGACATAGCTTGACGTAAGGAAAATCGGGTCGCTATGTTCTTGTTCATGGGTACGCCGTTGCCCGGCGCGGATGGCCTGGGTTTCCGGGCCGTAGTCGTTCCAATTGGGTTCGTTCATTATCAGGTTTTGCCTTATTTGGGTATTATTTTTTAGAATATTATTCTCTGGTTCCCAAGTTCCCTCTTAATAACCAGCGTTTTACTCAATCATGCATAAACTTTCTTCAACCAGTCTAAAAAGTGCTTGGCTTGACCTGTTTGAAAGTCCAGTAACTTACCAACAACTGCACCATCAAGAGATTGCCCAGGCATAGTCTGCCACGCCATCCATGTTGCAATTTCAGCTTTCCTAAGATGAATTTCTTTGAACTTCCGAGTAGGTAACTTCTCAACAATTTTTATGGCGTGAGAAAGTAGCGGTTTTTCTGCATTTATAATAGATGCTTTAATGAAATCTTCAAGTAAGCCATCTGTTGAATTGTTAGGCATAATCCATAGACCAAAATCGGGCAATCCATCAGTATGTGGGAATAAAAATCCAGCGGATGATTTTTGGGGGTTATCTGGCAAACTATATCCAGAGTCACGAAGAATTTTCGCAATTTTTAACCATGTCTTTGTAAATCCCAAATCAGTTTCAGGAAAATCAGCATCAACTATTATTGCGAGTCGCTTTGAAGAACCATCAGCTAATCCCTCAATAAGGTTTGGCAATATATGTAATGCATTTCCTTTTCCATATTTCTTGTCGCTAAAATCAATGGGCGGCCCAACCCAAACTTGTTCAACTATGCCGGCCTGTCGCAAACAAGCTTTGAAAAAATTACGATCCGTTTCACCTTCAACTAAAAGCTTTTTTTCTTGTAGGGCCATAATGATTAACGGACTTCTACGTCAGCTTGTGTAATACTGAAAAGCTTGTCTTCGTCAAATACTGTGGCGATGATTCTTCCTTGGTCACTTGATTTTATACTACGCCCAACACGGAAGAGGACTCCTTCAACGTCGGTGCGTTCCACGGCTACTTTAGCAAAGCTTTCAATGCAATCCCAACTATGTGTGGTAGCGAAAACTTGAATATCAAGTTTTTCAGCCAAATCGAAAATCAACCGCCATACCTTTTCTTGAATTGTAAAATGTAGACCATTTTCAAATTCATCAATGAGTAAAAACCCACCTTTGGCGGGAAATATTTTGAACATTAGCTGAAGCACTCTCAACATACCATCTCCTAGACTATTGAGAGGGACAGCGCGATTAATATTTTTTAATTTGACTTTGCAGGTTCTCCTGAATTGTGATCCAGGCATAGGAAGCCCTCTACTCCATTGCGAAAGCCCCATTCCAACACCTAACTCACTCTTTACGAAGCCCAAATCCTCAAAATCTTCTGCAATTATTGCCAAGCCTTGTTTTACGGAAGATGCGTAATCTGAAAAAAGTATATTATCCCAGATGTCTGCCAAGTCATCGACAGAAACAAATTGAGTAGGAAGATAACTGCATGGAGTATTTTCTCTTGAGTCCCAGTAAGTATTTCTTAATTTTCCAGATATAGGTTCATCCAATTCAATAATACCTAAACCTTTTGTTTCTCCATTTTTTATTGTTAAAAATTGCCTTAAATAATTATTACCAATATTTGATAAGTTTTCTTTGGGTATAATTCTTGTATTAGTGCGAAATATGCTTTCTCCATCATCTTGTTTTTCCTCTACTTCATATTCTTCTATAAATCTGTGATTTATTTTTAAATAATGGTTTGTTTCTGGATAGTTTTCACCAATGTATATTTCAATATCATCGGCTTCAGGAAAAACTCTACCAGTGAAAAAATGTTGAAAGGGCAATTCTGAAATTTCATCCATAGACTCATGATTAACTATCCGAGTTTTTTCATCATGGTCGCTAGCAATTTGTTCCATCAACAGTGGGTTGGCACCCCCAGCATAAATCCTTAATGCCTCAAGCACAGTACTCTTGCCGCTATTGTTTTTTCCAACAATAAGGTTAATCCGACCTAATTTACTAACTTCAAAGTTTTGCAATGCCCTGAAGTTTTTTATCTTCAGGCTATTTATCAATACTCTTGAATTTTCAATCTTCAGTTTTTCAACCTTAAGCTTTTTTATCATGTTTAATACTGAATTAAGCTGCCAATAATATCTCGTTATCACTCATGAATGAGTGAACCAGAGTTAAAACCTACTGTACGTTACAGTGAATTAGGATTACTGCCCCTAGCGCAGCGCAAGGGACAAAAATCCTAAAGAAATCCCTATAATCCCCCCATTACGTAACTTTAACACAGTGCCATTGGCAAAAAAACAACAGCAACAATTTCTTGATCTCAGTTCTACTGCCGAATTTGATGGGAATACTGACTTGATCCGAGACGTTAGCTACGCCGCCAACTCCCTCAGCACTTCTGGATGTTTATCGATAATGTTAAGTAACGTATTTTCAGTTCCAGTGAGTTGGCGTAAACCCTGTTCGAGTTGCTTCAGGATAGGGACAGACATCCCTAGAAGCTCTGCAAATTGGGCTTCGGATAACCCGGTTTTAGCACGAATTTCTGTGATGGGGCAATAAACCACTCGGCCTAGTCCA
>CAIOOA010000178.1 GCA_903859815.1 uncultured Methylococcaceae bacterium
CGCTCCAAACCAAGTCAAAGCAAGCTTTGACGCTCCAATACCAAGTCAAAGCAAGCTTTGACGCTCCAAACCAAGTCAAAGCAAGCTTTGACGCTCCAAACCGAGTCCGCTGCGTAACATCCGCTCGTTGAAGTCTAATGGAAAGCATGGGATTGGATGACTATTCTAGCATCCATCGAATCAATCGCATCTGTTAATATGGTGAAGGCATCGGTATTGTCGCGGATGGCCGGAGGTCTGTTGCACCATCTCGAACCATCTGCACCATTATTGATTTAATCCATTTGAACCCACCACATAGCCTTTCGATTATCTGAACGTAAACATTAACCAATACAAAGTTCCGCTTGCTAAATTAATTTTGGCTTGCTTGTTGCTAGGGTGTACACTTAAACGTTTATTTTTCAGGAAAACAGGTTATGGGAAAAATTCATTTTATCGGCGGAGAAAAAGGCGGGGTTGGCAAGTCGCTGGTAAGTAGAGTACTCGCACAATATTTTATCGATCATGAACAGCCATTCGTCGGTTTCGATACGGACAAATCGCATGGTTCGCTGCTACGGTTTTATGCGGGCTTCGCCTCCCCAATCGTCGTGGACCGCTATGAAAGTCTGGACCGGGTGATGGAAGCCGCAACGGAAATGCCTGAGCGCAGGGTTTTGGTCGATCTCGCTGCTCAAACCCACCAGTCCTTGGCGCAGTGGATGGCTGACTCGGCCTTGTTTGACTTATCCGAGGAGTTGGGCGTTGAACTCACCTATTGGCATGTCATGGATTCAGGCCAGGATTCTGTGGATTTATTGCGCAAATTGTTGGAACAATTCGGCGGCAAGCTCAACTTGGTCGTCGTGCTGAACGAGGTTCGCAGCGATAATTTCAATCTGCTGGAAAAATCAGGCGAAAAGGCCAAGGCAGAAGCATTGGGCGCCCGATTCATCTCCATTGGGCGATTGCAGGAGTCCGCCATGCAAAAAATTGACGGTCAAGGCACTAGTTTTTGGGCTGCTTTGAACCCCGTTGAAAAAAATGCCAATAGCCTTGGACTATTGGAGCGCCAACGGGTAAAAGTCTGGCTGAAAAAGGCTTATGCTGAAATTCAGAAGCTTGCGGCCTGATGCTGGATCATTGAAGTAGAAGTGTTGATTTGCAACCCGTCATTCCTGCCGGGAAGCAGCACAAATCGGCAGGACAGGCGATTTGTCCGGCAGTCCATGCCGGAATGACGGCTTCCACAGGAAATGAGAATTGCTGTGGATTACTGGATGCAATCTGCCTTTAGGTGTTTTTTTTGAAAGTGGATTAGGTTCGAAATATTTTGGAGCAGCTAAGCAAATGGCTATACATGTTGGCATAGACCACATAACAACCTACCGGTTTGATCGTGACGTGGCCGTGTCGCCTCACCTGATTCGCCTCCGACCGGCCCCGCATACCCGCACGCCGATCCATGATTATCAGTTAGCGATCAGTCCGGCGGATCATAAGCTTTATTGGCAACAAGACCCCTTTGGCAACTGGGTGGGCCGTGCTGTGTTTCCAAAGCCAGTCAAGGAATTGAAAGTCGGGGTTCATTTGGTTGCCGAAATGACGGTCATCAACCCCTTTGATTTCTTTGTCGAAAAATACGCCGAGAATTATCCGTTTCAATATGATGCCTTGTTACGGCAAGAGCTTGAACCCTATTTTGAAATCACCGAAAACGGTCCTCTGCTGAAAGCATGGCTGTCCAAAGTTTGGCATGAGAAATGCCGAATTGTCGATTTTCTAGTCCAACAAAATAGCCGTCTGAACCGGGACATCAATTACACCATAAGGCTAGACCCCGGCATCCAAACCTGTGAAGAAACCCTGCGCAAGTCGCTAGGCTCCTGTCGGGATACGGGTTGGCTGTTGGTGCAAATTTTAAGGTCTTTGGGTTTGGCTGCCCGTTTTGTGTCCGGTTATCTGGTGCAATTGACTGCCGACCAAAAGGCGCTGGACGGTCCCTCCGGGCCGGAAGAAGACTTCACCGACTTGCATGCTTGGGCGGAAGTTTACATTCCGGGTGCGGGTTGGGTCGGGCTTGACCCCACTTCCGGGCTGTTCGCCGGCGAAGGGCATATTCCACTTTCATGCACTCCAGACCCAGTCAGTGCCGCCCCCATCACGGGCTTCACCGATAAATGTGAGGTTGAGTTCGACTATAGCAACACGGTCAGGCGAGTGCTGGAAGACCCTCGTGTCACCAAACCTTACACCGAAGAGCAATGGCAAGACATTCAACGACTTGGGCGTTCGGTGGATGAAGAAATGACGGCGCTGGACATTCGCCTGACGATGGGCGGCGAGCCTACTTTTGTTTCCGTCGATGATATGGAAAGCCCCCAATGGAACACAGACGCATTGGGCGAGCATAAGCGTGAACGGGCCGGTGAACTGATCAAACGGCTCAAATCAACTTTCGCGCCGGGTGGCTTCCTGCATTATGGTCAAGGCAAATGGTATCCGGGCGAACCACTGCCGCGTTGGGCCTTGGGTTGTTATTGGCGTAGCGATGGAGCTCCGCTTTGGAACAATGACGCTTTGGTTGCCGACGAGCATGAAGATTATGGGGTTAATCACGAGCAGGCCCGCATCTTCGGTGAGATTCTGGCTTCCCGGCTCGGCGTAGCCCCGAAGTTTTTGGTCGCTGGCTACGAGGATTGGATTTACTATTTATGGAAAGAAGCCAGCCAGCCGGCGAATGTCGATCCGGTCAAGCTTGCCGATTCGGCTGTGGCAAGCGAAGGGCTAGGCTCGGCGCTTAGGCGTGGCCTAGACAATCCCACAGGCTATGCCTTGCCCTTGCAATGGAACTGGTTCCAAGGCGGTTGGCAATCGGGCGGATGGGAATTCAAACGCGAACACATGTACCTGATGCCCGGTGCTTCGCCTATGGGTTTACGCTTGCCCATCTCCCAATTACCTTGGGCTAGGGAGGTCGAGCAGGAAATCATCGAGCATTTGGCCAAGCCTCCCATGATGCTTAGGCCGGTAGCCACCACGGCGGATTTAGAGCCGGTAATATGGTCGTCACTACTTGCCGCTGACGACAAAGCAGAAACCATTCGCAGACGCTACCGTTACTGGGAAGGGGTTCCCCACACCGCATTGTGCGTGGAACCCCGCAATGGAAAGCTGTATGTCTTCATGCCCCCCATCAACGAGCTATGGCGCTATAGTTTATTGCTACAAGCCATTGAGCAAACGGCTGAAGAATTGAAACTCCCGGTTCTGATTGAAGGATACGAGCCGCCGAGCGCACCTGAACTTAAAGTGCTCAAAGTCACCCCGGACCCCGGTGTCATTGAGGTCAACATCCACCCTGCATCCAACTGGGACGACCTCGAAGCCAACACCGTCGCACTTTATGAAGATGCGCGATTGACTCGCTTGGCTACGGAAAAATTCATGCTGGACGGTCGTCATACGGGGACCGGGGGTGGCAACCATGTGACCCTAGGCAGTTCGACACCACAGGAAAGCCCCTTTTTACGGCGGCCCGACTTGTTGCGCTCGCTAATCACTTATTGGCAGCACCATCCTTCTTTGTCCTATTTGTTTTCGGGAATGTTCGTCGGACCCACTTCGCAAGCTCCCCGAATTGACGAACAGGGCAGCAGGGTATTGGATGAACTGGAAGTCAGCCTGGGTGAAATCGATCAGGCACAAATGCCTTGGGTGGTGGATCGCGCCTTGCGAAATTTCTTGGTCGATTTGACTGGCAATACCCATCGCGCCGAGTTTTCCATTGATAAGCTCTATTCGTTTGACTCCGCCTCTGGCCGACAAGGCTTGCTAGAGTTTCGCGGATTTGAAATGCCACCCCATGCCAGAATGAGTTTGGCTCAAATGTTGTTGTTACGCGCCCTAGTCGCCCGTTTCTGGAAGCAACCTTACCGTCAGCCCCTTGCGCATTGGGAAACGGCCAAGCATGATCGCTTTATGTTGCCGCATTACATTTGGACGGATTTTGCCGGCGTCATTGAAGAACTGAATGATGCGGGTTATCCGATCAGTCTGGATTGGTACGAACCTTTCCACGAGTTTCGTTTCCCAGTGTTTGGACGAGTCAACTATGAGGGGGTGGCGCTGGAACTGCGCATGGCCTTGGAACCTTGGCTGGTCTTGGGAGAAGAAACGGTGGCGCATCGCCAAGCACGGGTAGTGGATTCCGCATTGGAAAGGCTGCAAGTCACCGTTCGTGGGTTTGATGAGGAACGTTATTTACTGACCTGCAACAATCGCCGGATTCCACTTCAGCCGATTGGAGCCAAAGGCGATTATGTCGCGGGTGTTCGCTATAAAGCCTGGAAAGCGGTGTATGGATTGCATCCCACTGTTGAAGTCCACGCCCCGTTGGTGTTTGATTTGTTCGACCGACGCTTAGGCAAATCTGTCGGCGGATGCGTCTACCATGTTGCCCATCCGGGTGGGCTTGCCTATGAAACTTTCCCAATCAATGCCTATGAAGCCGAAACTAGACGGGTTTCGCGTTTTTGGGATTGGGGCCACACTGCCGGTGAGGCGGGTTTGCCGGCGTGGGCTGAGTCACTCCAAGCTTTTTATCCCACACCGGATTGGAACTCGCTGCGGGAACCCCCGCCAGAGAGGGACAATCCGGCCTATCCTTACACGCTTGACTTACGCTGGCTGCCACTGCCATGAGCACACGCATCGCATTAACCCACCAAATCGACCTACGTTTCAACCAAACGGTACAGGTATCCACTCATTGGCTGCGCTTGCGCCCTGCACCGCATTGCATGGCAACGATTGATGCCTACTCGCTTAAAGTCGAAGCGGAGCCGAATTTCCTCAATTGGGTGCGCGACCCTTACGAGAACTATCTGGCCCGTTTGGATTTTCCTGAACCTATTTCCAGCATTGGCTTGACGGTGGAAGTCATCGCGGACTTGGTTGCTGCCAATCCATTCAACTTTCTAGTCGAACCCTACGCATTCAAATTTCCGTTTGAATACCCCGTTCACCTGACTAAAGAATTGGCGCCTTATCTACAGGTGGGCCAGACAGGAACAAGGCTGGCCGCATGGCTGGCAGGCATAACACTGAAACCTGGGTATATTGTCGAGCGCTTAGGTGAACTCAATCTCAAAGTTTACGAGAAGTTCCCCGAACGGCATGAGTCCGGCGCAGGCAAAGTGGACATGGAGTCAATGCTCCAAACCGGTCGAGCTTCAGCGGCAGAATTGGCTTGGCTGTTAACCTTAAGTTTGCGTAGCCTAGGCTTGGCTGCCCGCTTCACATCGGGTTATCTGGTTATGCTGGCACCCACTGAGGGGGGTCTGGATTTTGCCAAATTACACGCGTGGACCGAAGTCTATTTGCCCGGTGCCGGCTGGGTGGGGCTGGACCCCGGTGTTGGCGTTTTCACTGCCGAAGGGCATATCCCGTTAGCCTCGGCTCCTGAACCGTTGCGGACACTGCCTTTGGTTGGTTATTACCAAGCGTGTCAAGACATTCAAACCGAAGCGATTAGCTTACGCCGCTTGATCCCGCAAGCCCCTTCATGGCCTTACGAAGAAGGGAAATGGGCCGACATCAAAGCTGTCGGTGCAAAAATCGACGATGACTTAAAGTCTCAATCCATCCAATTAACATCAGGATTGGATCTCGCCTTTGTGTCCTCTTATTTTCCAAATGATTCGGAATGGACTACCCACACATTAGGGCCGAACAAGCGTCAAGTGGCCGCAGAATTACTGGATCGCTTGCGCAATCGAATCGCCCCGGGCGGGGTGTTGCATTTGGGGCAATCCGATTGGTATGGGGGGGAAGACCAGCCACGTTGGCGTTTGGGATGTTTTTTCCGCGCCGATGGTTTGCCGGTCTGGCGCAACCAAGACTTGCTAGGCATCCGGCAGGCATCTTTCGCCATCAGTTCATCGGATGCCAAGCGCTTTGCCGAATTGCTAAGCAACGAGTTGGGCATTGCCGAGGATTCGGTGCAGTGTGCGCATGAAGACGGTTTGTTTCAATTGTGGACCAACCGGGACATTTTTGACTACACGCCAGATGCTGAAGATTTATGCGACCCCTTGCGCAGAAAAGCGCTAGCCGAGCTTCTTTCCATCAATCAAGGAGAGCCTGTCGGTTTCGTGCTGCCGTTGCGCTGGGATGGGGCAAAATCCTGTTGGTCTAGTGAAAAATGGACATTTCGCCGGAATGGCTTATATCTGACCCCCGGCGATTTTTCCATGGGCTATCGCTTACCCTTGGAAAGTTTGGCTGTTGGGGAATTGGGTGCGCTTGGCCCTGACCCCGACCGTTGCCAGTTCGAGGAGAGGCAGCCATTGGCGATGCCAAGTGCCGAATTGAATTCTCGATTGTCACCTGTGTCAGCCGCAAAGGAATTAAAACCCGAGACGACAGATGCCGAGAGTGCAGTCTCTGCCCGGCCTCCGCGAACCGCCTGCTGCATTCAGGTGCGACAAGGCCAATTGTATGTGTTCCTGCCGCCTTTAACCCATTTGGAACATTATTTGGACTTGATCGCTGCGATAGAATCCACCGCGACCAAGATGGGCATTCCAGTCATGCTTGAGGGTTATGAGCCGCCAGAAGATTATCGTTTGCGGCGCTTGCTGGTCGAGCCTGAGCCTGGGACTCTGAAAGTGTCCTTACCCGAAATCCACGGATTTACCCAACAACAGCAAGTGCTATTGGCAACCTATCGGGAAGCCGAAAATTCTGGCCTCAGGGCTGATCGCGTATTTGTGGATGGGAAACGCGAAACCCCAGGGGGTCGAGCCGAAATGCGTCTGGCTGGCATAACGCCTGCTGAAAGTCCATTTTTGTGCCGGCCTGACCTGCTCCGCTCGCTGATTGTTTACTGGCAGCGCCATCCTAGCCTTTCTTATTTCTTTGCTGGGCGTTCGATTGGGCCGGGCGGGGCGGCACCGCGTCCCGATGAAGGACGCGACGATGCCTTATACGAACTGTCTACAGCCCTACATCGCTTCCCGGAGGGGGAAAATGCGATGCCATGGGTCTCTGACCGCTTGCTGCGTCATTTGCTGGCCGATTCTGCTGGCGATATGAAACGGGCAGAGATTCGTGTCGACCAACTCTACCCCCCAGAACGGTCTAGTCTGCGCTTGGGGCGAATTTTGATTCGGTCGTTTGAAACGCCCCCCGACGCCCGCATGGCGGGTTTGCAATCACTGCTGGTCACTGGCATTCTGGCTCATCTGGCACAGACACCAACATCCGCCGAACTTGTCGATTGGCATTCCGCTTTGCATGACCGTTTCATGTTGCCTCGTTTGCTGTGGGAAGACCTGAATGCAGTGCTTAATGATCTCAATCAGGCGGGTTACCCCTTTCAGCTTGACTGGTTCAAGCCTTTCCTAGACCTTCGGTTTCCTGTGTTGGGACAGGTCCAAGCGGGGGACATCAGGCTGGAATTGCGGCAAGCCCATGAACCTTGGCCTGTGTTGGCCGAAGAAACCACGGCCATAGGCATGGCTCGATTTGTCGATTCGGCAAATGCTAGGATTGAGGTAAGATGCACCGGTTTGATACCTTCAAGATATGCTTTGGTTTGCAATGGACACCGTGTGCCTTTGCATGAGACCGGGATTGTAGGGGAATCCGTGGCCGGGGTGCGCTTTAAGGCATTCAACCCACCCGCCACTTTGCACCCCACCAAGCCGCCGATTTATTCTCTGGTGATCGATTTGGTTGACCTTTGGACGGGCAAGGTCGTGACGGGCAGTACCTATTTCCCACCACGCCCACCGATGACCGGTTTTTCAAACTTCTTGCCAATTCCAGCCCAACCAGTTGAAGGCAAGGCATCTGACAGGCAGCCAGTTTTGCCAATCATTATGCAAACATCCGGTGGTGGTGGAATTTTCATGCCAAAAGGCAGCGGTTTGAAATATCTAAAACCCGCCCCGGAAACTCTAGATCAGCGTTTTCCCTTTTTGTTGGATTTGGCGAGAATGGATTAAGCCGCGTCAATCAACCCGCAATTGTGCAAGCACCTTTGCCGCCAAACCTGTTTTGGCGGCGATGGGTTCCACATCCAACCCATTCAGTCATTCAGAAACAGCACCAATATTCCGCGGCAGCCATTTCAATAATATGGCATACAGGTCATCAGGATCGACGGGTTTGCTGATAAAGTCGTTCATTCCAGCGTCGAGACAGCGCTGCCTGTCTTCGGTGAAAGCATTCGCCGTCATCGCAAGAATGGGCAAATTGTCCCCTTGAGCTAATTTCCTTATCTGACGGGTGGCTTCCAATCCGTCCATGACGGGCATTTGCATATCCATCAAAACCAGTGAAAAGTGTTTCTGCAAAACAAGGTTAATGGCTTCCTCGCCATTTTCAGCGCTATCCACAGCCAGTCCAACATCTTCCAGTAACATCCGGGTAATTTCAAGGTTGATCTCATTATCCTCGACAACTAGGATGGGTTGACCGCGATACCTCTGCGCCAAGACAAGCTCGGCCTGTTCTTCTGTTGCCTTGGCGTCCGGCACTGAAACCTTCTTGCCTATTTTCAATCGAGCAGTGAACCAGAATCGGCTACCCATCCCCGGTGAACTTTCCACACCGACTTCACCCCCCATCATCTCGGCTATGCGCTTGGTGATAGCCAACCCCAGTCCGGTGCCTCCATACTTTCTAGTCGTCGATGTGTTGGCTTGCTCGAATGCGTTGAACACTCTGGATTGTTGTTCGCTATCCATGCCTATGCCCGTGTCCTGCACTTCAAATTTCAACAGTATGCTGTCATCCGATGCTTCAAGCTTCCCGAATCGCAGGGCAATGCTACCCTTGTCCGTGAATTTGATTGCGTTGACGGCATAATTTAACAAAGCTTGCTGAATTCTAGTCGAGTCCCCCACCATTGGGAAAGGCAGGAATTCATTTTCCACGATGAGCTTAAGGTCTTTCTCCTTGATCCTATCCGCAAGCATGGATGCAACATTTTCAACCAAGCTACCCGCATTTAGCTCCCTTTCTTCCAGCATTAGCTTGCCGGCTTCAATTTTGGACAAGTCGAGTATGTCATTGATGATGCCCAAGAGATGCTTGCCCGCATTGTCGATTTTTCTTAACCGTTCCTCTTGGGGGGGTGTCACGCCATCTCTTAACAGCATGTAGACCATGCCGGTGATGGCATTCAGAGGTGTGCGAATTTCATGACTCATATTGGCAAGAAAATCTGACTTGGCAAGATTGGCGGCTTCGAGTTTTTGTTCTGCCAACTGACGGCGGTTAATTTCCCTGGTCAGATCCACTGTGCGGTGCGCCAGCAAGTCAGACATGCCCATCAGCGTGTCGATCAGAACCTTGGTTGCGCCCGACATTAGCTGATTGGCTTGCTTCTTGGCTTGATCCAACGATTTCCCGGTCTGCATTGCCAACACGGCTTGAGCCAAGCGTTTGTCGTTTTCCAGAATATGATAAGCTAGCCAATGAGTTAGGAAGGAAACAATTTCCGCTATCACATCTCCAAACGGTTTAACGCTTTCTTCCGCTTTGAGTTTAAGCACCTCGTCAATGAAGTTGCGATGATTCTGCTTGTGGTCGATTTCCCAGTCATCGCCTTGGAAATACTGCTGCCAAATTTCTTCCTCGGAACTGAAATGCACCACAACATAGCGTGTCAGTTCATCAAAGATGGCATTAAGGACGGGCGCATCCGATTGCCGGGCCAAATGGCTAATCAACTGATTCAGTAACTCGACCAACCTTCTGTGCTGTTGGTCAATCAGTGGGATGCCTGTGTCGTATTTATCATTCCATTTGAAAATTTCAATGTCATTGTTCATTGTGTGGCTCCGAAATCCGGCCTGCTGGGTGGAAAGAATGTGCGGCCGTGGCGTCGGCAATCCCAAATAATGCCAACCGTTCAAGGCAAACACGCATGTGTGCCTGCCCCATTGATGGCTTGATGTCAGTCCCTGGAAGACGGAGTCCATAAGCTGTGCCTATTTTTTCTGCCTCCAACACCCAGCGGCACAACCGGCTCAAACGGGCTTCTACATCGAGGCCGGGGGTTTGCAACCAATCCAAATAGAGTTGGTTGCTCTCTTCACCCCGGTATTCCTTGACATGGACACCTTGCCCTTTAGCCACCCCTTTCCAATGTATCCTTCTCAATGAGTCTCCCGGCTGATAACTTTGGAAACCTTGGAAGTCATCGTTGCTGGCATGTCTCTGCGCCCCACCGTCACCCGGAAGAGTGGGGAAGGGGATATTGTCTGGCGAGGGTCGTGGATAGACCAATACCCGGATATTGAATCGAAGCGGTGCCCAAGCATGGAACAAGCCAAGAGGGAACTCACTAGAAAGTTTCATCATCGGCAAAGCTTGCCAACCCCGTTGCGAGCTTGAGAAATTCAAGGGAATTTGTAGATTATCGTCGGCTTCTAAGCTTATTTCCTGCTGCGGTTCACCGCGTAGACCGACTTGAATGGCAATGCGGGGTGTCTGGCTTGGGTTTTCGAGACTCAACATTGACCGTGCCGAATCACCCGCAAAAACCGGAGTGGGTTGACTGGCACTAATGCTGAGACCAGCCAAATTGCGGAAACCATAAATCGTGCCTAACATGGCGATACTGCCCAATAAGAAGGTCAAAATGAACCCAAGGCTATTATTGTAATTGATTGAGCCTATCAGTTGGATGAACAATAAGAATAATAATCCAAGACCACGTCGGTTTGGAATAATGAAAATGCGTCTATGGGTCAGGAGAATACGGCCTTCGCTTGCCTCTTCAACCCGGAAAAACCGGCTCAAGTCGAACCCTTGGCGAAATTTTAACTGTAATGCCATGAATTAGGCCCAAAGGGGTTCAAGGCTTGCCGTCCGCATGTGAGTTCCTGTACACAAGGATGGCTTAGCCGCACCAAATTTGATTTGTGGTGCAAGCATTTAAGGAATGGCGACTTCCGCCAACAACGGGGCGACTATCGCCCTGGAGTCAGTCGCACCGCTGGTGGCGAGCCTGAGGCGGTGACCGGCAACGGAAGACAGCACGGCTTGCACATCTTCCGGCAGAACCGCCTTGCGCCGATCCATGAATGTCCACGACCTGGAGGCATTCAGCAAAGCCACCCCAGCCCTAGGGGACAGCCCAATCTGGTAAGTCCCTGATTCACGGGTGTACTGGATGATGGCTTGTATGTAATCAAGCAAAGCATCCGAGGCATGGATGGTCTTGGCGACTTCCTGCATGGATTTGAGCGTCTCAGTGTTTAAACAGGGCGGCAATCTTTCCAGCAGGATTTGCCGCTCTTCGCCTTTCAACAAAGCCCGTTCCGAGCGCCGGTCGGGGTAGCCGAGTTCGATTCGCATCAAAAAACGGTCCAGTTGTGATTCAGGCAAAGGAAATGTGCCTATCTGGGTCAGTGGGTTTTGCGTGGCAATGACGAAAAAAGGTTCCGGCAAGGGGCGGGTTTCACCATCCACCGTCACTTGGCGTTCTTCCATGGCTTCTAATAGTGCGCTTTGCGCTTTCGGGGTGGATCGGTTGATCTCGTCCGCCAACACGGTTTGGTGAAATATGGGTCCGGGTTGGAATCTAAAGCTATGGGTGTTGCTGTCGAAAATGGACGAGCCCACCACATCGGCCGGCAGCAAATCACTGGTGAACTGAATGCGCTGGTAGTTCAGACCCAACAAATGAGCCAACGAATGCGCCAGCGTCGTTTTACCGACACCGGGTATGTCTTCGATGAGTAAATGGCCTCTCGCCAGTAGGCAGCAGACGGCGAGTCGTATTTGCCGCTCTTTGCCCAAGATGATAGTGCTTGCCAAAGACAACAAATTGTCTAATTGTTCGTGCATAGTGGTTCTTTAACCGGGTATTTAGTGCTATTTCTACAAGTTAGGCTAGTTATAATAATCCAATGTCTGACCTTGCGCACGGCCAGCAATTCTCATTTTGGAATTAAGCTCCGTCATTCCGGCATGGATGCCGGAATCCAGGCCATGGACGGTAACTTGCCGATTGTACAAGTGCTTGATTTTTGATCGTTCCCAAGCTGGAGCTTGGGATCCAGAGTACCCGGATTGCGCTGCAAGGCGGATTCATCCCGAGCTGATTTAATCGTTCCCGCGCTCGGAGTGGATTGCCATTGCAACCGATCTGCGGTGAACATACGCGGATCGGTCTGGGACAGACTCCCACGCCGGAGCGTGGGTGTCATCACAATTTATCCAGCAAACCGGGTTCACGGGTTTGCGTTGACGCATAATCCGATGCGTTTGACGGAATAACAGGTTGGGGGTTAACGGTGACAGGCATGAGACACCCTCATCCAAACAAAAAGACCACAAAAAACTAAATGCAGCTTATATTATATGATTTCAATAAAAACATCCCGCAATAAAGTTAAAACATTATTTATTAACAACCGCGAACAACTATTAAATTTTTCTATGTATTTATTTAAAGCGTTACTACTGATGACCTTTATCTATTTAATGGCTAGTAAATTTGCAGTAAGCCGTTTTTGGATAGTCGTCCTCGGTGTTTTTCTTTTCAGTATTCCTATTTTTATTTGTGGCATCTACACACAAACTGTTCATAGAATCTCTCGTTTAAGCCGTTTTTCAAATCAAGGCTTGCTATTTAGATTGCTTTCTGGACGTACCTTAAGTGTTATATTTTGGATTTTGTGGTCATTATTTTCTTCGTTTTTTATGCTTATTCAATTTCATACTTATGATAACTTTCAATGGAAAGTGTTCTTTTTAACTGTGCCTGTATTTTGGTGTATTTTTATTTTAAATAAGCGGTTCCTCGCTCTCGAATTGAAGCCTTATCTTGTTTTCAATACCGCTCTTGAATGGAGCAGATGGATATGTCCATTTATTATGCTGGCTATCTTTATAGTTGTTAATGCTTATTTTGGTGAAATACATCAATATTCTTCAATTATTGGTGCTATAAATGATAAAAAATTTGCGGTAGCTGATATGACTGGCAGTAACTTAGTTTTGGAGTTTTCCCAATCGCTTGTTTTTTACGATGGAATAAAAGTTTATGCTTTGAGTCGTCTCGGTGAACATGGAACAATTTGGTATTTATTGGTTTTAAGTATAGGTGGACTTGTAGTTTTCTTTAACGCCTGCGCTATGTTGTCGTGCCTACTAATCCCCAAAGAAGAATATCTCCGTCTTTTTGCTCCACTTTCTTTAACAGATAAACCGGAGCCGATCTCAGTTTCACGCATTGCAACAATTTCAGCTATTACTACCTTCTTAGCTTTTTTTATTTATCTTCCGATATTTTCCTATATTGAGGCAGGAGTTCAATCGAATGGAATCAACAAATTCAGACAGGCCACAGAATCTTATATTACAGTAAATCTTGAGCAAATTGATAATGCTTACTTTAAAAGCGGAACACTTCAAAAACTTAACAACGCTAAAACTAAAGTTTTACAGGATTTGCTTAAATTTGATAACTCTCTTGCAAATTTAGATGGACTAATTGATACCGCATTTAACAAATTAGAGTCTAATGTCGATGCCTATCTGGATTGGTATTATAGCCTTGAAGGTGAATATGGCCGTATCGGTAATTTGCTGATTGGTGAGCTAGATAGCTATATGAAGGAAAAACTTGAAGAGTCCTGAAAACAACAGGACGCTTTTCGAGACGTACAAGCTACTATTGCGGAAATAATAGCATTGCACGATGCCATACAAAAGGAGTATCAGAAAGCTGCTGAGAATATCATGGCAGAAAATCGGATTGATCCAGCCTATTTCACAATTCATGTAAGCCAAAATATGTCATTAGAAAATGCTCTAAAAGCCCCGATTAATAAAGACATTATTAACCTAAAGAACAGACTGATGCTAAGTGTAGGTGGTGGGGCCGTTGTGGGTTTAATTACTGCTACAGTTGGCAAAAAAATTGTTGCCAAGGTTGCGGGCAAAGCTGTCTTAAAGACTGCTTCTAAAGCGTTAGCCAAAGTGGTTGCCAGCAAAACAGTAGGGTCTGCTGGAGGTGCGGCAGTAGGTGCTACCGCTGGAGCAGCCGCAGGTTCAATTGTTCCAGGAGTTGGTACAGCGATTGGTGCAATTGTGGGCGGTATTGTCGGCGGAATTGCGGCTGGTGTAGCTGTTGATGCTGGGATTTTAAAACTTGATGAATTAATGAATCGTCAAGAATTTAGAAATGAAATTATTACGTCTTTAAATGCTGCACGTATGGAATTTAAATCTAACTTATCATTGAATAGATAAAACTACTGTCTGGGGGTTTTAGATAGCTTTATCGTTGCCCAAACTTTCCACTTGACATACTCGCCTCTCAAGAAGAAAATGTAGGTCATGGATATTAATGACCACATTTTAGACAAGCTTCTTGGCAACGCCTTCCGCCGGGGCGGTCACTCCACTAACAATCCGATCCAGCCGTGTCGGGCAACGGCTTTATCGTTGCCCGACGTTTGCCCGGAAATGTCGGGCGCAAAGAGACGCGCCCAACCTACGAAACTGCAACGAACCCTGAAAATCCTCCTCAGTCCTCCTTTTTTAAAGGGGGATGCTATAAAAGTCCCCGTTGCGTTCGAGTATGCGTAACATCAGTGAATAATATCGACATCAACAGGGATGTAGGGCAGAACCATGGACAGGTTCTGCCAGATGTTGCCGATAGCCGATTATGGGCAATCTTCCAGCGAATCGCATCCCGCCTTTTGCCAAGAAAATTGGCTTAGGCTATTTGGAGATGACAAACTCGGATTTTTTCCATAATGACAGGCACTCCACACAAGAGAAATAAACCATTATATATAGACGTGTTTCACCGAATTTCGATCAAGATTTGAAATTTCGTTTTGCACTTAGGCCAGCGTAGAATAACAATACCTCAATCCATTTGAATTCACAGGTGTTTGTATGCAAATCCATGCCGTCATTGACGATAACTTATACCAACAAGCTATTGCAGCGAGTGGGTTGCCGAATGCCATGCCATGCTGGAAGAGGTATTGAGAGTCTTGATCGCCATCAAGTCACAGCCTCAAGACATAGCGGGTTGCCTCAATTGATAAAAAGTCTGTGGGTAATAGCTTAGCCAGAAAACATGGGAATCTTTCTCGACTCTTGGATTTGACGTACAATTAAAGCCCTATCCTTGATTGAGGAGCGAATACATGCCCGCCAATGACTATGCCCGCATCAACCTTCGTGCCAGCCCGGAAGCCAAGGCGATGATCGAACGCGCTGCCGCACTGATGGGTACCACAGTTTCTGCGTTCATGATTCAAAATGCCTATGAAGCAGCCCAAAAACTGGTTGCCGAGTGGGAAACCATTACCCTGTCAGACCGCGACCGTGATGCGTTTCTGGCAGCATTGGAGAATCCGCCAGAACCCAACGCGGCGCTCAAGCGTCTGATGCGTGGAGAATGACTATACAAGTCACCCTGCTCACGGCGCATCACAACCGGGTAGGTTTCGACTGCGGTGAACCGGCGTTGAACGAGTTTTTGCGCCGTTTGGCTCGCCAACAGGCGAAACGCGGGTTTAACCGCACTTACGTCGCCGTTGAGAATGAGGGTATTGTTCCTGCCTCTCGCCACGATCCGCCGAGCGAGTAATCCTTAAATTCGCCAACTCATAAAGCCGATTGGGAATTGGCGACAACCGGCGAAATACCTTTCCGCATTGATCCGCTCAAGTGTGTCACACAGCATGGGCATTTTACTCGATGTGACGGCTGTTCAGGCACAGCCGGGGCATAGGCTAATAATCCAATTTGAGAACGGCGAACTGTTTTGATATGCCCCTTCTATAGCCCAAAACCCTTGGGTCAAACTCAAAGATTCCCCATTGTTTTATCGGGTCAAGGTGGTAAATGGCACGGTGATTTGGCCCAGAGAAATCGACATTGACCCGGAAACACTCTACGAATTGTCCGAACTGCTTGAACCCTATTCGACGTGCAATGTCAATATCTCAACTACGGTACAATTGTTAAAATTTAATCCACCATCACCCCATAAAATTTCAACCATGACCAACCCTTTGCTTGAAAATCACGACTTACCGCCCTTTTCACAAATCAAACCGGAACATGCCGTCCCGGCCATTTCCCAAATATTGGCTGACAACCGACAGACCATAGCAAGTCTTTTGCAACCCGGCCATGTTTATACCTGGTCCAATCTTGCTGAACCCTTAGAAAACTTGGAGGATCGGTTAAACAAAGCTTTTTCGCCAGTGGGGCATCTCAATTCTGTGGTCAATAGTGACGAGTTGCGCGAAGCTTACAACGCTTGCTTGCCCTTGTTGACGGATTACTCGACCGAATATGGTCAAAATGAAAATCTGTACCGTGCCGTCCAAGCACTTGCCGACGGACCCGAATATGGTGGATTGAGCGATGCCCAACGCAAAATCATCGACAATGCCCTGCGGGATTTTCGTTTGTCCGGTGTGGCGCTGCCGCCCGAGCAAAAGGAACGCTTCAAGGCGATTGCCTTGGAGCTTTCCAAGCTGACCAGTCAATTTCAAGACAATTTGTTGGATGCCACCAACGGTTGGAGCAAACAGATCGAAGACGAGTCACTGCTGGCTGGCATCCCCGAAAACGCCCGCATAGCCGCCCGTGAACGCGCCGAGCGGGAAGGCAAGGCAGGTTGGGTGTTTAATTTGGAATTCCCCTCCTACTACGCCATCATCACCTATGCTGATGACCGCGCACTGCGCCAAGAATTCTACACGGCCTATTCGACCCGTGCATCCGACGAAGGGCCGAATGCCGGTCAGTGGGATAACACCGAGTTGATGGAAAACATACTCGCGCTACGCCACGAGGAAGCACAATTACTCGGATTTGCCAATTTTGCCGAATTGTCGCTTGCCACCAAAATGGCACGGAACACCGATGAGGTCATTCATTTTCTTGAGGACCTGTCCAACCGCTCGTTGCCTGTGGCCCGCAAAGATTTGGACGATTTGCGCAAGTTTGCCCGTGAGCAGCATGGGTTAACCGATTTGGAATCATGGGATTTGGGATATTATTCCGAAAAACTCCGCCAACAAGCCTATGCTATTTCGGAGGAGGAAACAAAGCCCTATTTCCCTGCGACCAAAACTGTCCCCGGCATGTTCGAAGTCGTGCAGCGGCTTTTTGGATTGGAGATCAGTGAAATCCAAGGGGTGGATGTGTGGCACCCGGATGTGAAGTTTTACCAGATCAAAGACCGGGACGATGCGATACGTGGTTATTTCTATCTTGACCTCTATGCTCGCCCTAAAAAGCGCGGCGGCGCATGGATGGATGTGTGCGCCACCCGTCGTAGGCTTAATGGTCACACCCAATTGCCGGTGGCCTTTTTAACCTGCAACTTCACCCCGCCGGCCGGGGAAAACCCTGCCTTGCTGCGCCATGAGGAAGTCTTGACCCTATTCCACGAATTTGGTCATGGCTTGCACCACATGCTGACCCGCATCGATCATCTCGGTGTCTCCGGCATTCATGGTGTGCAATGGGATGCGGTGGAATTGCCCAGCCAGTTTATGGAAAACTTCTGCTGGGAACGGGAAGCCTTGGATTTGATTTCCGGTCATTATCAGACAGGGGAACCCTTGCCAGACGGACTATTCAATAAAATGCTTGCCGCCCGCAATTTTCAATCTGGTATGCAAATGGTTCGCCAATTGGAATTCAGCCTGTTCGATTTTCGCATTCACCGTGATTATGATCCGTCGCAGGGGGGCAGGATTTATCAGATACTTGACGAAGTGCGCAAACAAACGGCGGTGTTCATGCCGCCTTCCTTCAATCGTTTTCCCCATAGCTTTTCCCATATTTTTGCCGGCGGTTATGGGGCAGGTTACTACAGCTATAAATGGGCGGAAGTATTGTCCAGTGACGCTTATGCCTTGTTTGAGGAAAACAGCGTGTTCGATGCGATGACAGGCCGGGCGTTTTTGGAAAAAATCCTCGAACGCGGCGGTAGCCGGGATGCCATGGAGTTGTTTGTGGATTTCAGGGGGCGTGAGCCGTCGATTGATGCATTGTTAAGGCATAATGGAATTGTGTTGGAGCATTGAGGTTGCTTCTTGGGGGTGGGCGAGTGAATTTTTACTTGCCCACCCTTGCTTGCCAGTGGCTGTGGTTTGATTCCGCAAGGACAAAAAGAAAGAACCCAACCTACACTGACTAGATCACTACTGCACTTTCTTGACCGCCGGAGGTGCCCAGCGCCCATCAAGCGCCTGTGCTTTTGGCGCATACAAGCGCATAGTAATGCCAAGTTTACCATCGGAGGGTGACGGCAGCCAGTTGGATTCTTTGTCATTGCCCGGAGATTCGTGCTGGATGACAATGTCCAGCGAGCCATCGGCGTTGTATTTCAACGCATCGCGGTCGCCAATGGCGAAGCGATTGATTGGATTGGCAACTTGAAAACCATTCGCATCATACATCGTGATGGACCAGAAGGCATTCATTGGCGGCAACTCGTCTTTGCTGAAATGCAACACATATTTGCCGGTTCCGTCCAAGGGTTTCCCATCCGCATCGGCTATGTTGACTGGGTAGATCGCATCCTCGGGCTGGTTGGCCCCGAGGCCAATCATGGCAATGATGGCACGTTTGATGTAATAGTTGCCGTACACACCCATCGTGTCAGTGTTCATCTGCCAACCGTTGGCGACCCTTGCCATTGTTGGAATTTTATCTTTCATCAGCTTAAGCCCATCTTCAGTGGCCCGTTGCAGGGCAGTCTTGACGACGGGTGCAGCCTTATCGAAATCGAAGCGCTTGCCTGGTTCAATGCCGATGCGCTTAAGCCGTTCCACCGTGGACCAATCGGTGACATGCGGCGGATTGAGCTTCATCAATTCAGCACCGTAATTAAAATATTGGGCAGCAGGCATGGTATTCACTTGCATCAACGGCGGTGTTTTCATGTCCACTTTTGGGTCGATGACGGCCTTTGCCGACTGGGGTTTCTTGCCCCATTGCGATAACGGAGTTATCGCATACCCGTCTTGCACGGTGTGGACTGCCTCGTAGTCCTTCGGCCCATTGGTTTGCGTGCGCCCTAGCAGCCAAACATAAGGCGTAGGCGACTCGATGCGCTCGACATCTTTTGGCAACTTGCCTTTCCATCCTTGCGGCACGACGGCAAAGTGTTTGGCTTTGGTACCACTGGTGCGCTTGCCCGGAACGGCGAACACGTCGGACCACATGTCCAGCATCGGCAGCAGATAGTAACGACCCTGTGTATCCGGCGCGGAAACGATGATAGGCTCCTTGGTCAAGTCCAGCCACGCAGTCGAATAGAGCGTGTCGAAATTTGGACGCACCACTTCACGAAAATCCGCTGGCGGAAATTCTCGCATGTGATGGAATGCGTTCATCGGCCCCATGGCCGGTTTTGCATCCGGCTCATAATTGGTCATGACCCGCCGGGTGACATCCATCATAATCAAGGGATACAAATACTGATAAGCCTCGATGCCAATTTCATAGGCTTCCTGTTCTGTTATCGATTCTGTGGATTCAGCGAAGACTTCCACGAATGGGAACAGTGACAGCAGGATCATTATCAGGGTGAATGCTTTTGAAGGTATGGTTTTCATAGGTTAAGAGTATTTAATTCAACTATATACCTCTATAATACGCGATGACTCGAATCAGCACAATACACCATCAAAATGCTGATTCGGTTTTTTTATTGCTTAACATAGGCGATGAAGTTGTTTGTTAGCTCTCTGAGAAGGGAGACTGAAATTGATACCTTGTTAAGCCACAATGGTGTCGTGCTTGAGAATTAGCTAACTTTTTCATGTCAATATGCCAAAACAACACAGATAGTGACGACCCTGTGTTTGCTGCGAGGAAACAATGGCTGGCTCCTTCTGCTTGAATGATCCTTAATTTATCGGCTTTTAGCCTGATTTTTCGCTATGAGCAACCCCCCTAGCACAAAGCAGAAAAACGTCCATATCAGGCATTTTTTGCAATTGAAACTGTCGAAAAGCTTGACATCTGGCTTAAGCTAGGGCAAATTATACCTCAATGCTGATGAGAAATTATGCAAATCTCTGATTTATATAATCTTGCATTGCAGTTAGAATTTTTGTTCTGTGAACGCCAATGGATGGGCACAACCTACGGAGGAAAACTTAGGTTCTCTTTTGAACCGCAAAATAAATGTTGTGCTGTTTAGTTCTGTTTTTTCAAGAAGAAATGCCGTTCTAAGTAGTACGCTTTCGAAAATAGAAGATGTGGCCGCCCAATGACCGTACTAACCCTACATGTAATTGGCTGCAACTTCGACGACGATAGGAAACGGAACTATGTCAAACAAACTCTTGAAGGCCCTTTTAATGCTTGCCTTCACTGCTTCACCCTTGGTTGCCCATGCAAAACCTCATCACGCTGGACACCATCACTATTCAAGCTCGCGCTCCTTGCCGACAGACGATTTGACCTGTCTGGCGAACACTATTTACCGTGAAGCGCGCAATTCAGATTCCAATCTCCAAGCCGTGGCCAATGTGGCCAAGAACCGATTGATTGGCGGATGGCGGGAAAATTACTGCCGAGTCGTCCACGACGGCAAATTTGTCTATTGGGTCAGCAATCCCGACCCGACAGCTTATGCCAGGGCGCTTGATATCGCCAAAAAAGTCATGTCTGGCGAACTGTCCGACAATACGGGAGGGGCTTGGTTTTTCCATGCCAGTTGGCTGCGCCATTTGCCCGGCTGGGCAAAATCCTCGCATAGGACTGCCAGCATAGATGGCAACGTGTTTTATGCCGACCGCCCTGTCAATTTGCGTGTCGCTTTAAATAACCAGTAGTTGTCAATCTTTGCTTGAAAAGCGGGTTGGTTGTTAATGCTCACCCGCTCAAGGCCGGATGCCTAATGCTTAGCCGCCCGAGTTCGCCTTGCATCCTTGGGGTCGGCACGCAGGGGTCGGTAGATTTCGACGCGGTCTCCCTGCTTTAAAACGTGATCCAACTTGCACAGCTTGCTAAATATTCCAATCTTGTTTTTTTCCAAGTCGATTTCGGGGAAGCGCTGCAGAATGCCAGATTGTTGGATTGCCATTTTTGCCGTGGTGCCTTCGGCTAAATCAAGCATCAAAATGACTTGCTGCTCCGGTTTGGCAAAGGCCACTTCAATCCGCATCTTCTTTATGGGTGTAATGGTAAACTTGTTTGGCGCGGTCGCTGAAGGCATCGACCATGGTGTTGCAAATTTGGTTGAATAGCGTGCCAAACGCTAGGTTTGCCAACTTGCTGGACATTTCAAATTCAAGCTCCATGCTGATTTTGCTGGCATCCTGACGCAAAGGGGTGAAGGTCCACACCCCTTCCAAATGGGAAAACGGCCCTTCCAGCAAGCTAATGCGTATTTCATTAGGTGCCAGCAAGGTATTGCGGGTGGCGAAGGATTTGTGAAAACCCGCTTTGGCAATTTCCAATTCGGCGTCGACTACATCGCCGGAACGGCGCAAAATGCGGCTTTTTGAACACCAAGGCAAAAACTGTGGGTAAGATTCCACATCCTCCACCAATTCGTACATTAAATGCCCCGGAAAGCGAACCAGCGCACTTTTACTCACCGTAGTCATAAGTTAGATCACCCCTAAGGCATCCAAAAAGACTAGCAACACGCAAATGGGGGCAACATAGCGCACCAAGATTAGCCACCACTGATAATGGCGAGGGTCTTGCAGCTTAAGCTCGGCTTCACTATCGGCTTTTGACATGACCCAACCGGCAAAGATAGCGATCAACACGCCGCCAACGGGTAGCATGATTTCGGCGGTGAGGGTATCCACCCATTCATAAATCGTCTTATCCATCCATTTCAGGTCCGCCCAGATATTGAAGGAGAACACCGTCCCCAAACCCAACAGCCAGCAACCCGCGCCGCTCACGAGGCATGCCTTTTCCCTGTCCATGCCTTTATTTTCACTGAGAAAAGCCACCGCCGGTTCAATCAAGGCGACAGCAGAAGTGATGGCGGCAAAGAAAATCAACGCAAAGAACAACATGCCTATAAACCAGCCACCTTGCATCTGACCAAAAGCAATGGGCAGGGTTTCAAAGATCAGTCCAGGACCCATGGATGGGGACAATCCGTTGGCGAACACCAAAGGGAAAATGGCAATGCCGGCCAGCAAAGCCACCAGCGTATCGGCAGCAATCACAAACAAGCTGGACTTTGCTATCGATACGTCGGACGGCAAATAGGAACCATACACCATGATGGAGCCCATGCCCAAGCCAAGTGAAAAGAAGGCTTGACCCAAGGCGACCAAGACCCCTTCGCCGGTAAGCTTGCTGAAATCTGGGCTGAACAGGAAAGCCATGCCCTGGCTAAACCCGCCAGAACCCATGGCATAAAAATCCAGCATGACCAGCATGACCAAAAGGGCTGGCATCATGAGGCGTGTCAGGCGTTCCAAGCCCCCGCTGACCCCTTTTCTGACCACAAACATGGTTAAAGAAAGGAATAAAGTATGCCAAATTCCCAAGAATTCAGGCGAAGACTTAAATGCTTCAAACAGTTTAGTGGAACCGGCCGCGTCGATATGCTCGAACAAGGCGCTGTTGATCTTGAAGAAGTAGGCCATTGCCCAACCGGCAATGACACTATAATAAGAGAGGATCATAAACCCGGCGATGACCCCTAGCCAACCGACATAACTCCAGAATGAACTGGCTTTGGCTTCTTCGGCTAAGGTTCGCATGGTGTTGATGGGGCTTTGTCTGCCTCGCCGCCCTAACAGGGTTTCTGCAATCATGATGGGAATGCCGATGGCGACCACACTGAGCAAATAAACCAGCACAAATGCGCCACCGCCGTTGTCCCCCGCCAAATAGGGAAACTTCCAGATATTGCCCAAGCCGATGGCCGACCCGCTCGCCGCCAAGATAAAAGCAAGTCGCGAGGACCATTGCGCATGGACAAAACGTTGTTCGGTCATATTTACCCCGGTGTCAATGATTGTTTAGATAAAGCGTTAAGCTTTCCCCCCCGCTTTCCCGAACCTGTTGATGTGGTTGTTGGGCAAGAGGGCTGGATGATTTAGTGGGCTATTTTATCACTGCCGCCCATTTTCTTCTGAATTTTAGCCATACGATTGATTCATATTGGGGTAAAATAACTAATCACTCAAGTGTCAGGAAAAAATATAACACCCGATGGCAGCGAAGAAGAAAAAATCGACGCATGGCGAATCGACTATCGCCGTTAACCGCCAAGCAACCCATGAATATTTCATTGAGGAGCGCTATGAGGCGGGGCTAGTCCTGCAAGGCTGGGAAGTAAAAAGCCTGCGCGCAGGAAAACTGCAACTTAAAGAAAGTTATGTCATCATCAAGAATGGGGAAGCGTGGTTGCTGGGTTCCAATATTTCGGCCCTGCTCTCCGCTTCAACCCATGTGATAGCCAACACAACGCGCACCCGCAAACTCTTAATGCATAAGCATGAGCTTCACAAACTCATCGGCTTGGTCGAGCGCAAGGGTTATACCTTGATTCCCCTAGCCATGTATTGGAACAAAGGCAGAGCCAAGCTGGAAATTGGCTTAGCCAAAGGCAAGCAACTGCATGACAAACGCGCCACGGAAAAGGACAGGGATTGGCAGCGTGAAAAGGCTAGGGTCATGAAAGAGCACTAACCGGGTGCTTTTTAGTGGATATCGTGGTAAAACTTGTATAAATGCCATAGTTTGTACGCAGAGGGGGTGTTCGGCACTATTGCAGAATTATAGGTGCGACCTGACCTCGCTCGCAAGGAATTGGATGTTTATGGCTGGAGTCTGCTAAGGATTTCGAAAAATAGAGGTCATGGAAACGATTAGAAGTCACCACTCCTTTTGTTACCGCTGTTTCAGCGCAGCTTGGAGTTTTTTTAAGCCTAAGGGTTTGCCGTTGCCGGCGGCCGTAAGTTAAAGTCACTGTTGTAACTGTTGTAGAAGATATACCGATGAGATTTTCAAAATTTGCCATGGTTTCCAACCAAATTGTCCGCCCGCTGGGTGTTTTGCTCTTATGGGGATTTGCCGCTTTGGCAATCATCCCTTCTGCAGAAGCGGGACCATACTCCGCTTTGGTTGTCGAGGTGGATTCCGGCCGAGTGCTCTATGAGAAAAATGCCGATGAGTTGCGGCATCCCGCTTCATTAACCAAGATGATGACACTGTACCTCGTTTTTGAAGCGCTTTCCCGCGGAGAATTGAGCCTAAACGACAACATGACTGCCTCGGCCTTCGCCGTTTCCAAGCCGCCTTCACGCTTAGGCTTGAGAGCGGGCGAAACGCTGACGGTCGAGGAGGGCATTTTGGGGCTGGTGACGCAATCCGCCAATGATGCCGCCACGGTGATAGCCGAGACCTTGGGCGGTTCGGAACCGGCCTTCGCCGAAATGATGACTGAAAAAGCCCGGCAATTGGGCATGAGCAGCACAGTTTTTCGCAACGCTCAAGGACTGCCGGACCCCAATCAAGTGACTACGGCTTGGGATATGTATCGACTGGGCCGTGCGCTACTCAAGCATTTCCCGCAGTATTATTCCTATTTCTCCACAGAAAATTTTTGGTATAGGGGCCATAAGTTCGGCAACCACAATCATTTATTGGAAAACTATCCCGGCACCGATGGCATCAAGACGGGGTTCATCAATTCTTCAGGGTTCAATTTGGTCGCTTCAGCCAAGCGCAATGGCGTCAGATTAATGGGAGTGGTGTTTGGCGGTTTGTCCCATTCAATTCGTGATGCCCATATGATGGAGATATTGGATGATGGATTCGCCCAAATTGAAGGCCATGAACCGGCTTTCCACCTTGCCAGTTTTGACGGATCGCAATTTCCAACTATGTTGCGCAAACCCTTGGAAAAGACCTTTGGACGCGAATCAATTGAATTGGAAGAGCCAGCAGAACCCCCGAAAATGAGGTCACAAAAACCTAAAAAGCTAGCGGCGGCAACAGAAGAACCCGTCCGGGAACCAGAGGAACGCGAAACATCATGGCAAGTCAGGGTAGGGGTTTTTGATCAAGCCAAGGAAGCGCAAGAAAGACTTGCAGAGGCTAACAAAACTGCCCCATTTGCATTGCGCCATGCCAAATCAGGTGTTTTGTCCCATACCATTCGGGGAAAAAAGACTTTCATAGCCTATTTCAACGGGTTGAGCAAAGAAGAAGTCACGCTCGCCTGCCAAACCCTGAGGCGCAAAAAGCTTGAATGCTCGCCTTCCGTTTCGGGTTAAATGCCATTTATTCTGAACCTCACAGATAACATTCATTGACTGGATGTTATCTGTGGTTATGTGGGCTTGGAACGCCTAGGCGGTCTTTTCGGAATCGCCCGCAAGCTTACCCTTTAAGAAATCCATGCCGAGTTCAAGCAGGCTATGTGAATCAGCCACCTTCCCATTGGGTGTTAGCAAATCGATGACTTGGGGCAATAATTTGGCAAGGTCAGACGAAATATTATCCACCGGCAAACTCGTTTCGCTTGAGATTTTTTCAAGCTCACCACTCCCTAGCACTTGCTTGATCTGATCGGCTGAAATGGGCAAGTTCTCTCCTGTGCCAATCCAGGAGGAAATGATCCCGCCCAAGCCTTTTTCCTCAAAAGTTTTCATCAACCCGCTGATGCCACCAATTTCTGGTTTGTTAAGAAGTTCAATGACCAGCTTAAACACACCATTGGCTTGTTCTGAGTTGGAAAAATGACTGACGACTTTGGTTAAAATTTCATCAAAAATGCTGCTCATGTAGATACCTTCTGTTGGTTGGGTTGAAAATCAGTCTAGCTTGCTGAACCCTGCATTTTCACTATTCATCGAAAAGCGCAGGCATTGTCTCTTTTTTCGCTCAGTATCTTAACATGTTGGCAATTTTTCCAAAAACTTTTGCCAGAACAATGCCCTTCCAACTGATGGATCAAGCTGGTAATGGTCAAAACCGCTAGATTTGTAGACAGTTTGTGCAATATGGTTGCCTTCCAAAACTTCCAGCGTAAGTTTGCAACATCCCAGTGACCGGGCAATTTCCTCGGCCCTTGCGAGTAGGCGCTTGGAAATGCCCAATCCCCTGAATCGTTTTGCCACGACTAGGTCATGAATATTTAACAGTGGCTTGCAAGCAAAGGTGGAAAATCCCTCAAAGCAAATCGACAAGCCCGCAGCAGCGTCACCCTCAAACGCCAGAATGACATGCACACCCTGCCGTTTGCGCAACTCGGAGACTAGATTTTGCTTGGTGAAAGCTGACAGTTCGCATTTCCCTCCCATATCATCCAGTGCATATTCGTTGAGCAAACTGACGATGGCTTCACCGTGAACTGGATTCAGCAGATCGGCATTGACTATATTCAATTTCAATGAGGGTTTGCCATTAACATTCATCATGATGCATCCGAGAGGTCGTAGGGGGCAAGGCGAATGTCCCATGCTTGGTGAGTAAAAAGCTGAGCATAGTGCCTATGTTTTGCTAAAGCAAGACCGAAGTGGCACAACAAGCTTTTATACAACTTTTCGACAACATTGCCTATGGCAAGGTATAATGACATTTGTTTAAACCCGTATTCACATTGATATGAGTCAAGGCATCCTATTTGTCATTTCGGCGCCCTCAGGGGCTGGCAAGACTAGCCTAGTCAAGGAATTACGTGTACAAGTGGATGGATTCTCGGTATCCATATCCCACACTACCCGCACGATGAGACCCGGTGAAATTGACGGCGTTGATTATTTTTACATCAACAGCGATAAATTTGAGGAAATGATCGCCGCTGGTGAGTTTCTGGAATATGCCAAAGTGTTTGGTAACTATTATGGTACGGCCCAAGCGACAGTTGAAAATGCGCTGTCTGCTGGCAAGGATGTATTATTGGAGATCGACTGGCAAGGCGCAAGGCAAATCAAAAAACTGCTGCCCGATTGCCAATCCTTGTTTATCTTGCCCCCTTCACGCGAAGCACTGTGGCAACGCTTGCAGAAGCGTGGGCAAGACGATGCGGAAACCATTGAACGCCGCATGCGCGAATCCATATCGGAAATGTCACATTTTAGCGAATATGACTATTTAATTATTAACGACGACTTTGATAAAGCCGTCAATGAAATGCGGAGCATTGTCGTAGCCAGTCGTTTAAAGACCTCCAGCCAATCAACTTACAACAAAGACTTGATTGCAAACTTGCTAGGTTAAATCATCCTCTCAGTCGCTGCGCCCAAGTGTTTTAAACCTGACTCAAGTTTCCCTCATCTTTTTGTCAGGATGGGGATACCAGAATCTGACACTTCGATAGTCCAACTGGGAATATCCTCATACCTTGTTATACCATCATTGAGCCTTCCTACATCCAACTTAATTTCAGTAGGTTCTTTATTGAATTCCTTGTTGATATCGTAAGCTATCATAGTGGTATCCAAAGGATCAAACCCATATTCTCTCGTATACTTCAAGGTTCGCAGAGGATTGCTTGACCTTAGAATAAGGCGACGAAGTATTCTTTGTGGCCCAACTGCCCTAAAATCCCCAGTGGAAAGGGTCTGACCGATAGCTTGGAGAGCCAAGTTAGACAGGGATCTTAACGATCCAAGCTCCCTGCCGCCTTCTTCACCCTCTTGCTCGCCCCCTACATCCGCCACTACTTCACCACTAACCGGATTATTGCCAGATGGATTGATAGTATATCTCAGACCAAATTTGGGTTCGATTTCTTGTGTAGGATATACAGTTACCTCGGGGATTGGCTTAGGCAGAATAACTCCATTGGCAGACCAAGTATCCACTAAATAATTGTTGCCACCATTACCGTCATATATAGCGTAACTAGGATTTACATTCAAAATACGTTTGCCTACTTCCTTGTTATCGAAACTTTGGCTCAATGGGCTTAACGAATCGCCTGACATCAACCCAAAATGAATGGGGATTTTGTATGACAATGTGTTGCCGTCATAAATCTTGCTATCAGTGACAGCCACTAAAGTTAAGCTGGCCGGGTTAATGCCCAGATTGCCGCTGACATAGTTGATGGCGTAATTCATCGCCGTCTGCCCGGTCGGCGTGATCAGGTAGTTGCCGACATTCTTGGCCCCCTGCGAGTTGCCGGTGTAGGTCAAGATGCCGTCCAGCACGCTGCTGTTTTCGCCGGGGACGAAGCCCGAGTAGGTCACGCCATTGCCGCCGAAAAAGCTGAGCCCG
>CAIOOA010000179.1 GCA_903859815.1 uncultured Methylococcaceae bacterium
CTCCTGCACGGGTTCGCTTCCCATGCAGGCATCCCCGCTTACTGCGCACAGCCTTCCCGACATCCCATCCCCAAACACACCATGACGCCCTACCCTCGTTTGTTTCGCCATGCTCAACGGGGCCGGTGATTTCCAGGCTTCGCCACAAATCCGCAGTCGCCTAAGTCACACCGCCGAATCGGGTTCGTTAACCAACGGGCTGTCGGTTCGCCTCCGGTTGCTCCCCACCCCGCCTCGCGGCGACGCAGTTACCTTCGGCTTCGGGGTTATGGCTTCCCCCGGCGCGGACTTCCACCGCACTGACTGTGCGCCCTCACGGGCGCACGGATTCCTGCTTCCCGGCAGGAATGACGGCATTTCGCCTTGGCGGGCTTGTGTATAACGCCGAGCGCGGAGCATGGGAACAATGGGGACAGCCAATCAGCGGACAACGTGAATGGGAACCACAGACAATACCCGGAAACCCCTGCCGAAGTACCGATTGACGGGAAAGCTCCTGTAGCGGAGGTCAGAGCGCGCACCGCCTTGATCGTCGAGCCAAGACCCGCCACGCACAACCCGGGAGTCGCCGCTGGTATCCACTGCTGTCATCTCCGGCTTGTCCCACTTGTTCAAACACCATTCCCACGCCGTCCCCGACATGTCTTCGATGTGGTAAGGTGATTCGCCATGGGGATACAGGCCAACCGCAGTGGTCTGCTCCAAATACCATTTTCCAGCATTTCCCATTGTTTCGTCGATATTGGCAAACCCAGATTGATATTCATTGCCCCAAGGGTAGATTAACCCACTGGTTCCCCTCGCCGCCTTCTCCCATTGCTGCTCAGTAGGCAGACGAATACTGCCCTCTTCCAAACCCAACACCGCCGTCAGCCAACGGGTGAAAGCAATGGACTCATACCAATCGACATCAGTGCGCGGACGGTTGGATTGCTGCCAGCGGGAGGTTTGCGGCTCCGGCTTTTTCAAATCCCGCCACCAGCGAGGGTCTTGATAACCTCCATCGTCTATGAAAGTTTGGTATTGTTGGTTAGTGATGGGGTATTTTGCTATCCAAAAATCAGCGAGATTTATCGTGATTTGTTGTTTGCCTTCGCCATAGATAAACGGGCCAGCGGGGATTTCGATCCAGGCAATGTCAGGGATTAGCAAGCGGCGGGTTGTTGGGGCGGTTTGCACGGCTTATTCCATGGCATATCCAAACGTTTCCAAGGCTTCCTTGGCTTGATTTTCAAATGAACGAATGATGGAAGCGTCCAAACCTTGCTTATAGGAACCAATATTATTCGTGGAAATGGGGGTGTAGAGTTTGGCATGTATGGACATGCTATGATAACGGGGGTGAAAATTATGAAAATCCAGTATCCCCGGTTCAAATTCAACCTCTAAAAAATCACAGAGGGAGCGGAATATACGCTCCGGTTCCCTGACCATGTCTTCATAGCGAATAAACGAATAACTTGCAGTTTTGTGTTGATAAAGCGAATAAAGATATAAGTTTGAATGGCACCACAATCTTGGAAAATACAAATCCAAGTCACTGACCCAATTGGCCCTTTGTAGGGACACCATGACATCGCGCACATCTCTGACAACATGGATGATTTTAATGCTCTGATCGTCAAAGGTTCCTGCCTGATCCAATATCCTCAAGTACATGATGTCGTTTGGCGTTTTATTGCCAGCCAGTTTTTTCCCGAGCTTGGTGGCAAGTCCGCCATAGAGAGCATTGAGAATATGGGTTGGATGATATTCGCACCCCATAATGATATTGGATACTTCGTTTTTGTCCAAGTATTCCCCAATATGCTGGGGAAAAGCCGACGAATGGGTGATGAGATTAATCATTAACTGTTTGCCGATTTCCGGGTCACGAACCGTCTCGACAATAAACGCCAATGGGATGACGAAATCGGTTTCGGCAGGAACGATGATGTCAGAATGGGCGCTAAGCGATTGGGCCAATAAGGTCGTGCCGGAGCGAGGGGAACCAAAGATGAAAAACATGTTGAATAATGTATGGGTTTAGTGGATAAGGTTCCCTTCCATGTGGCATCACATCCGTGTGAAAGTTAAGTCATTCAATTCAAGCTTTCAATGAAAAGTGATTTCGGAGTGCGAGGCTTGCCTTGCGAGGGCATGTTAAGCCAAGGCAAGCCTTGCACTCCCGACGTGATTTTTAAATGGCGAAACCCTGCTTATCCAAAAACGCTTAAAACGTTGGCGACCGTTTGCCCATCATGGATTTCGCGCCGCGCATCATCGAGGCGATATTGCCGCCTTTTTTGAACTTCTTCATCATTTTCTGCATTTGCTCGAATTGCTTGAGCATCTTATTGATTTCAGCCACATCCGTGCCAGAACCCTTGGCGATGCGGTTTTTGCGCGAACCGTTCAGAATGTCGGGGGTATGGCGTTCCTTCTTGGTCATGGAGTCGATCATGGCAAGCTGTTGGAACAGTTCCTTCTCGTTGATCTTGTCTTTGACATGCTGCGGCATCGAGGAAACACCGGGCAGTTTGTCCAGCATCGCCATGACCCCGCCCATGCTCTTCAACTGGGTAAGCTGGTCTTTATAGTCTTCCAAGTTGAAATCCTTGCCCTTATGGATCTTCTTCGCCAGCTTTTCGGCCTTGTCCTTGTCCATCTTGCGCTCCACATCCTCGATCAGGGAGAGCATGTCGCCCATGCCGAGAATTCGGGAGGCTAGACGGTCGGGATGGAACAATTCCAAAGCGGCGGTTTTTTCACCGATGCCTAGGAATTTGATGGGTTTGCCAGTGATATGGCGGATGGACAGGGCTGCACCGCCACGGGCATCGCCATCGGTCTTGGTCAGGATGATGCCGGTCAGGGGCAAGGCATCATGGAAGGCTTTGGCGGTGTTGGCAGCATCTTGGCCGGTCATGCTATCGACCACAAACAAAGTTTCGATGGGTTTGATGGCGGCATGGATTTCTTTGATTTCCGCCATCATTTGCTCGTCGATAGCTAAGCGGCCGGCGGTATCGACGAGGACCACGTCATAATATTTTTTGCGGGCAAAATTAATGGCATCCTTGGCGATGTCCACAGGTTTTTGTGAGATGTCGCTGGGGAAGAATTCGGCTTTGACTTCAGTCGCCAAGGTTTTCAACTGTTCGATGGCGGCAGGGCGGTAAACGTCGGCGGACACCACCAGCACGGATTTACGCTCGTTTTCCTTGAGCCAACGTGCCAATTTGGCAACTGTGGTGGTTTTGCCCGCACCTTGCAAGCCGGCCATCAGAATCACCGCCGGCGGTTGACAGGCTAGGCTGAGCTTTTCATGGGCATTGCCCATAATGGCTTTCAATTCTTCATGGACGATCTTAACCAAAGACTGCCCGGGGCTGAGGCTTTTCTCGACTTCCTGACCGAGCGCCCGGACTTTGACATGTTCGATGAAGTCCTTGACCACGGGTAAAGCCACATCCGCTTCCAGCAGGGCTGCTCGCACCTCGCGAAGGGTGTCTTGAATATTGCTCTCGGTCAGGCGGCCCTGTCCACGAATTTTCTTGAGCGAATCGTTAAATCGTTGGGTTAGGTTATCGAACATGTAAATAATACCTTTAAGCTTGGCAACGTTTGGTTGTCGGTTCCGGTCGGCGATGATGCCTGTCTTGCTCAGGGGCAATTGGCATCAAAACAGTAATTTTACCTCGACAAGCGGAAGAAATATGCTTTTTTCTGAAAATTGAAACAAATATGGGGTAGAAAGGATTGGCTTTCAAGTTATTTGGGCTTGCTTTTTCAAGCCGACAGCAGCAAAGCCAACTCATCCGCCGCCGTGACCAAGGCATCAATCATTTCTGGGCTCCCCGCAATATGACCGGCTTGCGGCAAGATTCTCAGCTTTGAGTCTGGCAAATGTTTGTGCAAGGAATAAGCCGATTCCATTGGGCAGACGAGGTCGCGCCGTCCATGAATGATGATGGTCGGGACTTTGGGGAGGCGTTGGCGGTTAAGTAGGATTTGATTTTCTTGGATGAAATAGCGATGGAAGGCATAATGCAACTCTATCTTCGCTTGCTGTAAGTCACTGTTGGAAATATGGCCTTCGCAGTCAGTGGGTGCAAAATCCTCCCCGAGCGCCAATTGTCCACCCCATCTCGACCAAGCCCTTGCGATCCTGCGTTGGGCCAGTTCATCCTCGCCGTTCAACAATGCGTGGAAGGTGGCGATAGGGTCTTCATGGGTTTCGCCATGCAGGGCTGCCATCAGTTCGTCCCAAGGTTCCGGGTAAATACGATTGGCCCCCACTTTGACGAACCAGTCCAAATCTTCTTGCCTAGCCAGGAACGTGCCACGCAAAACCAAGCCCTTGACCTTGTTTGGGTAAGCTTCGGCGTAGAGCAGGGCTAGTGTCGCACCCCAGGAACCTCCAAACAGCAACCAAGCGTCAATGCCTAGAGAGTCTCGAATAAACTCCATATCGGCCAGTAAATGGGCGGTAGTGTTGTCTTCCAGCCGACCCAGCGGGGTGGATCGCCCGGAACCGCGTTGGTCGAACAGAATGGCGCGGTATTTGTCAGGGTCAAAAAAACTGCGATGGTAGGGTTTGCAGCCTGAACCCGGTCCGCCATGAAGAAAAACCACTGGAATACCCTTTGGGTTGCCACATTCCTCCACATGCAAGCGGTGGGTTTTGTCTACGCTTAGGGTGTGAACCGCAAAAGGGGCAATGCTGGGATAAAGTTCTTTCATGGTAAAGGTGGATATTGAAGTCCCAAATGCGGATTAAAATACTATAGGATTGAGTAGAGCGCTATGGAATTCCACCTATTTCTGGTAAATGTGACGGTTGAGGAGCTTTGACAACGCTCAAGCCGTTAGGGCTTCTGTCTTTTTCCTTGATGGGTTTACAATAACCTCAAAATAAAAGGGGAAGGGGGATTGCTCCCCCTTCCCCTTTCAATGCTAAGATAAACTGAGTGAATCTTAGAACTTGAAGCCGAAATAGCCACCTGCGGTCAGGCCGTCGGTGCTCATGCCTTTCAGCCTGACAGGAATACCATTGAGGCCAATTTTGTTGTTGTAGCTCAAGTCGCCGCCAGTGAAGTTGTAGCGGAAGTCGATACCTGCGACTATTGCTTTCCAAACGGCAACTTCGCCACCGACGCCCAGCATCAAACCGGGGTTCAGCACGGTTACACCGCTAGACGGCGGGGAGATGACGTTCATCGACAGGCCAAACGGAATGACCCAAGGTGTGAAGATGGTTCCGGTGTTGAACTTGATTTTCGGAGAAGCGGCCAAGGTGAATTGGGTGATTTGGTTCTGAATGGTACCCAGAGTTCCAGCCGGGCCGAAAGCGGTGCTTGCAGCGGCAACCAAAGTGTTGGTGGATTGACCAAAGTTCTTGTATTCAAACATCAATTCGCCATCAAGGGCGATCAAGTCGGTCAAGCCCCAGAGGTCGTTAGTCAAGCGGTGGTCAATGCCAGCACCAATATACCAGCCAGCGCCACCATTGCTGATGTTCTGAATGCCCAATCCATTCAAGCCACTGTTGGAGACTAACAATTCATCGGAACGATTGTGGGTCATGCCCGCATAACCGCCACGGAAATACAGGGTGCTGTCGTCTTCTTTGGACTTGGCTTCATGCTCTGCAATTTTTTCTTCGACCACTTTTTCCGAAGCAGCGTTCTGCTGGGAATTGGTGAGTGCGGATTTAGCAGTGGTGTTGGTAGTGTTCAATTGGCTACGCAGAGCTTGAATTTCCGCTTCCATGGCACGCAGTCTTGCATCGGTGCTGGAAGTGGACACAGCGGATGAAGAACGGGTGGCTGAACTATGAGTGTGAGATTTGCCCGTTTTGTGGGCAAATGCTGCTTGTGGCACAACGGCAATCGCTGAAGCGACTGCTAGGCTAATTAAAGTAGTTTTAGTGATGGTCTTCATAAGGTTTACCCTTCCTCAAAGCATTTAGTTGGAATTAAATCCGTTGTTTATAAGCAACAGATAGTTGCTCTGGTGCAGATCGTAGCAAATATTTTTCATTTTTACAACATTTTTGTGGCAAAAGTTGCGACAGATAAAATTTTGACTGTGTTGCCAGCGGGCGTGAACTCAGCTAGCTTGTGGTTCTAAGGCTAGGGCGAACAGCCAATAATCCCTGCATCATCAAATCCAAAATTTAGGGAAAACCAAGCCTTAAGCGATTATAATCATTCGCTTTAACGTCAAGGATGCGGATTTTTTAATTTTTCCCAGAGATAAACATGGCCGTGAAAAATCGATTACACCGTAGTGAACTGGCGGTTCCGGGCAGCAACAAACGGATGCTAGAAAAAGCACCTGAAGCGGGTGCCGACATCGTTTTCCTTGATCTTGAAGATGCCGTGGCCCCGGATGACAAGGAACCGGCGCGGGCGAACATCATCGAGGCTTTGCAATCTTACGATTGGTCAAAATGCGCAGTTTCCATTCGCATGAACGGATTGGACACTTACTGGGCCTACCGGGATTTGGTGGAAATAGTGGAAGTTGTCGGTGACAAGTTAGACACCATATTAATACCAAAAGTAGGGTCCGCTTCCGATGTGCTGTTCGTCGCGACCATGCTCTCTCAGATTGAAGCTTATAAAGGTTACAAGCCAATCAACATCCATGTGCTGATCGAAACAGCCATGGGGATGGCAAATGTCGAGGAAATTGCACGGACTTGTCCAGAACGCATGGAGGCCATGGTGTTTGGCGTGGCTGATTATGCGGCTTCCGTCCGCGCACGGACGACGAACATTGGCGGTGCAAACCCGGACTATGGCATGTTGACCGACCCGGACGAAGCCAATGAACGTGGCTTCCACTGGGGCGACCAATGGCATTTCGGCATTTCCCGCATGGTTGCCGCCTGTCGTGCCTACGGTCTGAGGCCAATCGACGGGCCTTTTGGCGATTTTAACGATCCAGAAGGCTTCCGTGCCGCCGCCCGCCGCGCAGCCGCCTTGGGCTGTGAAGGCAAATGGGCCATCCACCCTTCGCAAGTCGCTTTGTGCAATGAAATCTTCACCCCTACCGAAAAGGAAGTCAGCCGTGCCTATCGTATCATTGAATCCATGCAGCAGGCGGCTAAGGAAGGCAAGGGGGCAGTGTCACTGGACGGTCGGCTGATTGATGCCGCATCAATCCGCATGGCGGAAAATGTGGTTAGGCAAATCAAGCAAATAGAGATGAGGTCAAGCGTTTGAATATCCACGAATACCAAGCAAAGGAATTATTGAAAGCCTATGATGTGCCGGTTCCCGTCGGCGGGGTTGCCTATTCTGACAAACAAGCGGCCCAAGTCGCCGAGGATATTGGGGGTTCCAAATGGGTCGTCAAGGCTCAGATTCATGCCGGTGGACGTGGCAAGGCCGGTGGTGTGAAGCTGGTTCATTCCATTGACGAAGTGAAAAAGACTGCCGATGCCATGATTGGCAGCACACTCGTCACCCATCAAACTGGCCCGGAAGGCGCGTTGGTGCATCGGGTTTGGGTTGAGCAAGCCAGTCATATTAAAAAGGAATTCTATCTGGGCTTGGTGATTGATCGCGTCACTCAGCGCATCACCGTGGTGGCATCCAGCGAAGGTGGCGTGGACATTGAAGATGTTGCCAAGGCTGCGCCGGAAAAAATCATCAAGGAAGTGGTCGATCCTGCCATTGGTTTGCGTGATTTCCAATGTCGCAAAATTGCCACAGGGATAGGGCTTAAAGGTCGGCTGATGCCGCAAGCCGTCAAGCTGATGAAATCACTCTATCGCTGCATGAGGGACAAAGACGCTTTGCAAATTGAAATCAACCCGCTCGCCATTGTCAGCATTGGCGAGGAGGAAAAACTGCTGATTTTGGATGCCAAGTTCAATTTTGATGACAATGCGCTTTATCGCCAGCGAGTCATTACGGATATGCGCGACTTGGCCGAGGAAGACCCCAAGGAAGTGGAGGCATCCGGCCATGGACTCAATTACATAGCGCTGGACGGCAATATCGGCTGCATCGTCAATGGGGCTGGTTTGGCAATGGCTTCCTTGGACGCAATCACCTTGCACGGTGGCCGGCCGGCCAATTTCCTGGATGTGGGAGGCGGCGCTTCGCCTGAGAAAGTCACCAATGCTTGCCGTATTGTATTGCAAGACTCCAACGTCAAGGCTATTTTGGTGAACATCTTCGCCGGCATCAATCGCTGCGATTGGATCGCGCTTGGCTTGATCCAAGCTTGCAAGCATCTGCAAATCAAAGTTCCGCTGGTGGTGCGCTTGGCCGGCACGAATGTCGAAGAAGGCCGCAAAATACTGGCGGAGTCAGGGCTTGCCTTTATCACCGCAGAAAACTTGGACACTGCTGCGGCCAAAGCGGTTGCCATCGTTAAGGAGACAGTCCTATGAGCGTATTCGTCAATAAAGAATCCAAGGTCATCTTTCAGGGATTCACCGGGGAACATGCCAGTTTCCACGCCCAAGATGCAATCAGCATAGGCACGAATGTGGTCGGTGGGGTCACTCCCGGCAAGGGGGGAACCACACATTTGGGTTTGCCGGTATTCGACACGGTGGCAGAAGCCGTTGCTGCCACCGGAGCCGATGTGTCGGGTGTGTTTGTGCCGCCACCTTTCAATGCCGATGCCTTGATGGAAGCGATTGACGCGGGGATTAAAGTGGCAGTGACGATAGCGGACGGCATCCCCATCCATGACATGGTGCGCTTACAACGTTATCGCTTAGGTCGGGATGCGATTCTGATCGGGCCGAACAGTCCTGGCATCATCACACCGGGTGAATGCAAAGTGGGCATCATGCCCTCGCACATTTATAAGAAGGGTAACATCGGCATCGTTTCCCGTTCAGGCACTCTCAATTATGAAGCTACCGAACAAATGTCGGCCCTAGGGATAGGTATTAGCACCTCGGTGGGCATAGGTGGCGACCCTATCAACGGCACTGATTTCGTGACAGTGCTAAAAGCGTTTGAGTCCGACCTGGAAACTGAAATTGTCGTGATGATAGGCGAAATTGGCGGGCCACAAGAAGTTGCGGCGGCCCGGTGGGCGCAAAAAAATATGAGCAAACCGATTGTCGGCTTTGTCGCCGGTGTTAGCGCTCCGCCGGGCCGTCGCATGGGCCATGCCGGGGCGATTATCTCCTCCGAATCCGACACAGCCAGCGCCAAGATGGACACCATGGAAGCCTTAGGGCTATATGTCGCCCGCAACCCCGCCCATATTGGTCAAACGGTGTTGCAAGCGATGAGGGAGCATGGGATAAAGGCGTGAATGGCAATCTAATTGGCTATTTAGGAGAATGATTAAATTTTAGAGGCTACATGTTGTTTGTCTTCTAAATTTAACCATTCAAGCGCCCCCTCGCCTGCGGCTTTGCCCGTGGCAAAGCAAGCGGTTAGCAAATAACCTCCCGTTGGGGCTTCCCAGTCCAGCATTTCTCCAGCGCAGAATACCCCCGGCATGGCTTGCAGCATTAAATGTTCGTCCAATGCCTCAAAAGTGACACCCCCCGCCGTGCTGATGGCTTCGTCCAGTGGTCGCGTGGAGGTTAACCTCAATGGTAAAGATTTGATGACTGATGCTAGGCGAACAGGGTCTTCGAAATCCTCAGGGTCGGCGAGTTCCCGCAACAAAACTGCTTTGATCCCATCAATTCTGGCTTTGTGCTGTAAATGCTTTGCCATCGAGGCCGATCCACGCGGTTTGGATAAAGCGCTGACCAAGCTTTTTAAATGACGGCCCGGTGTCAAGTCCAGCCGTGGCGTGGCAACCCCAAGGGCTTCAATGGTGTCGCGGATTTTGGCAGACAAAGCATAGATCAAATGCCCCTCGACTCCATTTTCGGTGACGAGGAACTCCCCAAGTTGCGAATGTTCCTCGCCTTCGGCGTCGGTGAAGGATATGCCTACAGTCTTGACAGGTTGCCCTGCAAAACGTGTGCGGAAATGTTCGCTCCAAGTGATATTGAACCCGCAGTTGGAAGGGCGTAAAGGAGACACATTGATGCTGCGCTCAGCCAAGATTGGCACCCAAGCACCATCGGAGCCGAGTTTGGACCAACTGCCGCCGCCCAAAGCCAGCACAACGGCATCAGCTTCAGCGGTTTTAATGCCTTGAGGCGTTTCAAAAAGCAGCGCATTGTTTTCATCCCAGCCTTGCCAACGGTGGCGGCTATGGAACACCACACCGGCTTTGCGTAAGCGATGCAGCCAAGCCCTAAGCAAGGGCGCGGCTTTTTGGTCGGTCGGGAACACCCTCCCCGAACTGCCGACAAAACTTCCTATGCTCAAACCTTGCGCCCATTCGCGCAACTCTGTCGGATCGAAGGCTTTGATTAAAGGACGCAAATGGGCCTCGCGAGAACCATAGCGTGAAAGAAAGGCTTCCATCGGCTCGGCATGGGTCAGGTTCAAGCCGCCCTTGCCGGCCAACAAGAACTTCCGACCTACAGAGGCCATGCCGTCATAGACATCGACCCGTCCACCGCCTTGAATGGCGGCTTCAGCCGCCATTAAACCCGCAGGGCCGGCGCCGATGATGGCGATTGAATGTTGTTTGTTTGATTCCATAAAATTGCCTGATGGTAAATCATATTGCGATGAAGTGTCAAAGCAAGCTTTGACGCTCCAAAATTTGAAGCCTTTGACTAAAACCTTGTGCGAACTCAGCTAAGCCTCTTCAATATTGGAAGGTTCAGGCTTATCCAATGTTTGTTGGTGGCGAAGGTACAAATCTTCAACCTCCTTCCTAGCCCAAGAGGTAGTGCGCAAGAATTTCAAGCTGGATTTGATGCTAGGGTCTTGGTTGAAGCATTTGATCTTGATGGTTTGGCCTAGCTTTTCCCAACCGTAATGATCAACCAGTTGGGTCAAAATGGTTTCGAGTGTCAGGCCGTGTAAGGGGTTTTTGGGCTGTGGGTGGGTCATAGTTATTAGAATGCTTCAAGCGCATTAAGAAAATCGTAGAGTCCCTTCTTTCGCTTTGAAAAACAATGGGCAAATTCGAAGTCAAGCCCCTGTTTTCTATGACGGTCTTTCGTTGTCTTTGCACGAGCGACCCATTTGCTATCAAGCAATACAAAGTCACAACATCTAATAGAGAGAATTGCATGTTGCCAATCCACTATATCATTTTCTGATATGTTTGCTTTAGGATCAATCATCAATTCACGAATAAGCTCGCCCATGATTCCTGTAGTTTGTCGGCTCTCATTAATTGTTGAACGGCGTACTTTTTCAATGTAAGTCGAATCATCTCGCTTCAGCTCTAATTCGTGAAGTATATTCCGATTGGCTTGATTAAACTTTTCTGATAGATGGCTTCTATTGTGATGAGTAATCGAAAAAAAATCAATTTTTTGCCCCTTTGAAACTACAAATTTGAGTAATTCTAAATCTGCAGAAGGCCACATTCGTTGGCCTTTAAAATTTGGGTGACTATCAAAAGCTATAGCTTTCTCAAGATTGAAGTCAGTAAAGTAGATGTTCGGCATAACTCGATTAAGAAAATTTTCAGCAGCTATGGCATTTCGGGGGTCATCCATTTTTGTAAATTCAAGAATATTAGTAATAGAAAGAACAAATGTACCTTTCTTGTCATTCAAAGCTTTTACGAAGCGCTCTTGAAGCATCGCATCATCAGAAAATTCACAAAATGCCCAATGATCGAAATATACCGTTGGCGAGTCAAAACTTTGATTAACTAGTATCTCGTTGTTTGTTATTGAAAATTTAATGGGCATAAAAAATCTGTGAAAATCAGATACTCTCCATCCCATCCACCCGTTGAAAACCTCTGGGCAAAGGATGTCCACGCTTGCCTCGTCCGGCTTCATAGGTTGCCAAATCATTGCCTTGCAGAGTCAAAAACCGCTTGCCGGCGATGATTTTCAGGCCAGTATGGGTAGGCAGGGCGCACAAGCCTATGATTCTATCAAACCCTTCGGCTAAATCGGAGGTTTTGATGTCAATCAGTTTATTGCCCTTGCCTTTATTCAGCACGGGTATCTCACTGAATGGGAATACCAATAATCGTCCTTGCAAGGTCACCACTGCCAGACGGTCGGTTGCCGGATCGTTAAACTTCATTGGCAATAACACCTCGGTGTGTTCGGGTACGGTCAATAATGCCTTGCCGGCCCGGTTTTTGGTGGAGAATTCGCCCAATTTGGTGATGAAGCCATAACCCCCGGTGGTCGCGAGCAAATACCAATCATCATCTGAACCTGCCAACACGGTTTTGAACGTTGCCAATGGCGGCGGATTCAGTCGCCCCGTCAACGGCTCACCTTGGCTGCGGGCGGAAGGCAAGTCATGGGCCGAGATGGCATAGCTGCGTCCAGTGGAGTCGATAAAATAGGCGGGCTGGCTACTGCGGCCAAGGGCAGCGGCGAGGAAACCATCGCCGGTTCGATAGCCTAAGTTGGCGGCATCAATGTCGTGACCCTTGGCCGAGCGCACCCACCCTTTTTCCGACAAAATGATGGTCAACGGTTCGTTGGGAATCAACGAGGTTTCATCCATCGCTTGGGCGCTTTGCCTGACCACGATTGGCGAACGGCGGGCATCGCCGTATTTCTCTGCGTCTTGCGTCAATTCCTTTTTTACCAGAGCGTGTAGCTTCGCCTTGGAACCCAAGATGCCTTGCAGTTTCTCCCGCTCCTTTTGCAATTCATCCTGCTCCCCGCGTATCTTCATTTCCTCCAATTTGGCGAGGTGGCGCAACTTGGTTTCCAAAATGGCCTCGGTTTGGATGTCGGTCAGGCCAAAGCGAGCCATTAATACTGGCTTAGGTTCGTCTTCCGTGCGGATGATGCGAATGACTTCGTCCAAGTTCAGATAAGCAATCAGCAAACCTTCAAGGATATGCAGCCGCGCTTCGACTTTGGACAAGCGATATTGCAAACGGCGAGTGACGGTTTGGGTGCGATAAACCAGCCACTCCACCAGAATCTCGCGCAGATTCTTCACCCGAGGCTTGCCATCCAAGCCAATCATATTGAGATTGACGCGGTAACTTTTTTCCAAATCCGTGGTGGCGAACAAATGCGACATCAATTGTGCCGCGTCAATGCGCTTGGATTTAGGCATGATGACCAAGCGAGTCGGACTTTCATGGTCGGATTCGTCGCGCAAATCCTCGACCATCGGCAATTTCTTCGCATTCATTTGCGCGGCAATTTGCTCCATGATCTTATTGCCAGACACTTGATAAGGCAGCGATGTGATGATGATGTTTCCGTCTTCTTGCTCGTAACGGGCGCGTAGCCGAACCGAACCGTTGCCGGTTTGATATAGGCGCAAGATGTCTTCCTTGGCGGTGATAATTTCGGCTTCGGTGGGGAAATCCGGCGCTTTGACCAGTTCGCACACTTCTTCCAGCGTCGTTTCGGGATGGTCCAACAAGCGGATGCAAGCACTGACCACTTCGCGCAGGTTATGCGGAGGGATGTCGGTTGCCATGCCGACAGCAATTCCGGTTGCGCCGTTCAGCAGCAAATTGGGTAAACGGGCCGGCAATAATGACGGCTCGTCCATCGTACCGTCAAAGTTCGGTATCCAGTCCACCGTGCCTTGCTCCAATTCCGACAACAGCGTGTTGGCGTAAGCCGTTAGGCGGGCTTCGGTATAGCGCATTGCGGCAAAGGATTTGGGGTCATCCGGCGAACCCCAGTTTCCCTGGCCGTCAATCAGCGGGTAGCGGTAAGAGAACGGTTGCGCCATCAGCACCATTGCCTCGTAACAGGCGGAATCGCCATGCGGATGGTATTTACCCAGCACATCGCCGACGGTGCGAGCGGATTTCTTGTGCTTGGACAGCGCAGAAAGTCCAAGCTCAGACATCGCGTAAACAATGCGCCGCTGCACTGGTTTCAAGCCGTCGGCGAGATGCGGCAGGGCACGGTCTAGGATGACGTACATGGAATAATCCAAGTACGCCTTCTCGGTGAATTCTTTGAGGGGGATGCTTTCGTGGGATAGGGAAATGTTCATTTATATAAATCAAATGGCCTGAAATCAGATTCATAATCGATAGTTTCTACTAACACAGTCTGGATTTTACTTTCCAAGTCCGTGCATTTTTCTTGTAAATTCTTACATTTGATTTCCAACCCCTTATATTTTTTTTCCAAATTGGCATGAGCGTTTTTTGAGTCCATCCATAAGTTCATGACTGCATCCAGCATCATTTTGACAGTGACTGAATCTAGTTTCTGTTCTTTGACGGTTTCAAATGCTTGCTGGGGGGTCATCCCCGATTTGATGCAGGCAATTTGTTCGGCCATGGCCAAATCGGTTCCCAAGATATGGAAGATTAGCCAAAATGCAATAAAGCGAACGATTTTATCCGCCTTATCAGTGCTGCCATCGTCTGAAGAGGAAAATTCGCTGAAACGGTCCACGTCATATAAAAAGGAATTGTGTTCCATCCGATGCCTGGTAAAAAAACGGTTATCAATGCGGCTATCCTGCATCAACAGTTCTTCATCATGTAAATGGGTTTTTGTGTAATGGATGAGAAGTCTGATTGCACTATCCAACTCCCCTTCAGATTTGATCCCATTTTTAATGTTGACGCAAAGTTTATTCAATAGATCGAATAGGTTTTTATGCTGGGTATCCACCAAATCTAATTTTGTTTCAAATTTATTTGACCAAATAAACATTAATATTCACCTTATTCTTTGGGTTAATAAAAAGTGCTGATAAAAAATAAACTAGAGGGTCATGCGAAATTATGGAGTAGTTATTAAAGATTTATATGATATTATCAATATTTTTTGTGAGACTTTCTTCCAAGCGCTTACAATCGTCTCTGGCATCGAACCAGAGATTAATTACCGAGTCAAGCATCAGATTAAAATTTTCGGGGTCAGTTTTGTTATCCTTAATGTTATCATAAGCTTCCCGTGGGTCTTTGCCTGATTTAATCAAGGCTAATTGCTCAGCCATGACTAGATCGGTACTTAATATATGAAATGTGAACCAATGGGTGATAAAACGGATTATCTGCTCCAATTGACCAATAATTCGGCGATCATAGCTGCTTGCATTATTTTTGAAACGATCAATATCATATCTAAAAGATGAATGCTCCATTATGTGTTTGGAAAAATGCCTATAATCGATGTGATATTCCCTCATGATGAGTTCTTCATGATGTAAATGGTTTTTAGAATAATGGACTAATATGCTTATAGAACTTTCAATATCTTCATCATCTATTTTCCTTAATTGTAGTTTAGTGGTTAGTGTGGCAAGTAGATTGAACAAATTTTTATGTTCTATATCCAAAATATCAATATTAGTCAAAAACTTGTCTGACCAGCTAAACATTGGTTTGCCTCTTACGGTTAGGTTAAGTTGCGGAATTAATTAACATTCAAAATTAATCATGTTACATCCTCATGGTTGAGCAATGCAGGATGTTCTAGCGTTACCCGGTTGGCTGACAGACTAGGTCCGGGCGGGGATAGCCGCCCATAAAGGGCAAGGTTCTTGGCTGGAAATCGGCCTACTATACGTTCCAGTTCAGATAACTTAATGCCTTGCCTGACCAGATACGCAATATAAGTGTGGCGAATAGTGGCTGCATCTATTTCCTCTGGGTGTGGCAGTCCCGAGTCGAAACTGGCGCAAGCAATTCGGGCGGATATTTCTTCGGCATCAATAGGTATTTCCGGCGAGTCATCCGGTGTGAATGCCAGAAATGCTTGTTTTAACCTGGGTGTCAGTGGGACCGACCTTGGCGAAGTTCCTTCAATGTTAATCCGATTCAATGATAAGTCCACATCCGCTACCCGCAAGCTTACGGCTTCCTCCACGCTTAAACCGGATAATAACAGTCCAATCCAGCGCTTGGTTTTAAGGTCGGAAGAGTCTAATAATATATGGATTTCGTGTGCAGTCAATTCGCGCGGGAAGGGGCTGTCCAAGGCGAGCGGGGTGGGTTCTTGCTGGGCGAGCAGGGCTGGGTTTTGCTCGTCCCGGTTGCCAGTGGGAAGGCTACCTTGGACAGAGTAGAACTGGAAACTGGGCATTGCCGGCTGGGAGGGATGAGGCGTTTCATCCATTCGCGTCAGGTAATCGTATAGCCAAATGAATAAGATGGCAAAAATGAGGCTTGCAACCACGCTGATGCCGGTGTCACGCCAATAATGCGGCCAAAAAGCCTGCGTTGGTGGGTAGGCTCGCTCGACAACCTGCAAGGGAGGATAGGGTTCCTCGGGCCTAGATTCGATATGAGCCAGTTTGGCCTGGGTTTCCCGGTGCATTCCCTCCAGTCTCTTAAGATCGTCTTCCATGGCTTGTTGCTCGGCAAAGCGATTGGTGAATTCAGACGACTCCATCTTCATCTCGGCGATCTTTTGCCTGAGTTCCTGAGCCGATTGCAGTGCGGCAACATAGTTTTGTTCGGTCTGGCTGAGCAAAGCGCGGCTACCATATTCAAGCTTTTGCTTTACTGCCGCCTCGGCTTGGGCAAGTTTTTCAGGGATTTGCCTCATCTGTGGATTCATCGCCATGTAGGCCGGTGTGAAACGGCGTTTTACTTCTTTCAAAGTTTCACGCAATTCCTGAACTCTTTTCTCCAAGGCGGCAAGGCCCGGACCGTCTTCAGGGGGCATGACGGGTTCGCCACGGGCGATTGCCGCCCGAATGGCATCCAATTTGGCTTTTGCCTTTACTTGCTCATCGGTTGCTTTGTTGTAAGCTTCATTCAAACCCTTCAGCTTCATCATCGGAGTGTTATCCGAGTCTGTCCTTGATAATATGTCATGGGTTGACCGAAATGCCGCCAATTTTTTTCGGTTTTCCGCGATCTTTTTTTCCAATTGCTTGGATTCTTCTTCCAAAGCAGCATAATTATTGCTTGTGGCATCGCGCATGGTTTGTTCCCGCAGTGCTTGGTAGGCATCAATCCAAGCGTTGACCAGCGGCGCTAGGATTTGAGGCGCTGGCCCTTGGGCTTTCATTTCGACCATATTTGTCCCCTTGACCATATCCACACTCAGCAATCCACGGAGGTCGCTCAGGTTCAGGCGAGGGGCTCCCGCATTTTCCTTGTGTTCGTAAAGCCGGTGCAGCGTCTCCTCGAATACTGGGACTCCGAGTAATATTTGCCTCTGCAAGGTGACGTGTTCGGGGTTTGCCGGGTTTTCTGACCGCTCAATGGCCGCTAAAGGAATGCTAGGCACCAGACCATCATCTTGTGTCCTGATTTGGTGGACGGTAACGTTGCCGCCGCCAATTCCGGCTTCCTCGGGTGCGACAGTAAGCAGTGATGCCGTGCTTTGATAGATCGGCTCGCGCAGCCAAACATAGGCCAAGCTGGCGGCCAGGCACAGGGAAAAAATAGCGATAAACAGCAAGAGACGCTGATTTTTCGGAGGTTTAGGTGTTTCAGACTCTCCAAAGGATTGTCCTGAATTATCTGGCATGCCTTGGAAACTTGGTATGATTTCGATGGAGGGTGGTACTGACATAGCAATTATGATGAATTTAGATTGTTTGGAGATGGCGCAACGAGTGGGCCAATTCGAAGTAGGCAAACAGCAAGCAAAGCATTACCCAAGTGTGCGCTTGTTGATTGAATCCCCGCCATGTACAAATTACCAGATTAACAGGATAATGTACCACACGCCTACAGATCACCATCAGTGTTGTGCATCAGTTTTTTTGATCCCGCTGAGCTTAGCAAACTTATTAATCATTCTTAAGAAGAAGGTCACATTATATGAAATTCTGGAGTGTCAGTACCCCGCCCACCAGCAGTGTTAGCCTTGGCCTTTCCGTGCTTAGCTTCATAATACTTGCGGCTATCCCCCTCACCCCAAGTATGGCTGAGGATGCTGCCAAACCTGCCGCCCCGACAGCAGTGAAGCCTGATTCTCCCCCTGCCGCAACCAAGTCGGCTCCATCGTCCAAACCCGAAAACCCGGCATCCAAATCAGCACAATCGAGCAAACCCAAAGCTAAACAACCCGGTGCATTGGTGTCAGCCGAATGTGAGCGCACGGGCAAGCGCGTGGTCGCTGCATTGGCTAGGGACGATTCGGGGGCAGCCAGCCAGTTTTATACGTTTTACACAGCGTTTAAGTGTTCGCCGCAAGCCTTGGCTTCGGCATTCGGGTGTATAGTCAACCTACAGAAAGACAAACCTGACGTTTACAATCCCAAGCCTGAGGAGATCAACCAATGTTGGGAGCAGCCGTCCGTAATCCCCAAGGATTTACCTGAAAACCCGGCGAACAAGGACGGGGCGCATTGAGCCAACATTGTGTTCTGCCTAGACTTTTTGTTTGGGGCGTGGGCAGCTTTTGAAGTTGGACAAACACTAACTGAAGTATGAAGTATATTGCCCGCGCCAAATTCACGATGAGTCTACCGGAACGACGCCACACCTAACAACATTTGATTAATTATGCGCCTAATCGTTCTGATTTCTGCCATCATTGCCGCTTTCGCCCAATTTGCCGTCTGGTATGTGGCTCAACAAGTGGCTGAACCCCCTGACTTTCCCGACAAGATCGCATCGCTTTCGCTGGCTTACGAACCTTCGCATCCACCCTTCAATGGGCCAGAGAAAAGCCCTGAAGATATCAGTAAAGATCTCGAAATGGTGGCAAAAATTGCCAAAAAGGTGCGGATATACACGTCTACAGGCAGCGAAGCGAAAATTCCCGAATTGGCTCAAAAGTATAATCTTGATGTCAGTTTGGGTGTCTGGCTGAATGACGAGCGCGATGCGGCTGGCAAGGTTAACCAAGATATCAAAGATATGAACCAAAAGGAATTGGATGCCGCAATCAAACTCGCCATAGAAAATAAGAATGTCAACGAACTGATTGTCGGCAACGAGGTCATGTTGCGGGCGCGCATGGAGTACCCGGATATAATCATTGTTGAAGGCGACGAAAATAAAAAGAAATTGTCGCCGGAAGCACAATTGCGCTTGAAAGATTTGATTGAATATATCAAACAAGCCAAAGCCAAAAGCACTAAGCCAGTGACTACCAGTGAAGGTTGGAATGATTGGGTCGCCATTCCTGAGTTAGTCAATGAGGTTGATTTCATCACTACCCATAATCTGCCATTCTGGGAAGAAATTGGTGCTGAAAATGCCGTTCATTATGCGCTAGACAAGTATAATTTGTTGCGCAAGACCTATAATAAGGATGTTCTGATTGGGGAATTTGGCTGGCCTAGTCAAGGTTACAATCGTCTTAGGGCAATCCCCAATCCATTAAAACAAGCTCAAGTGGTCAGGGAGTTTCTCAATGAAGCGAAAAAAAGGAATCTTACAAAATTCAATATTGTAGAAGCCTTTGACCAACCTTGGAAAAGTACGATTGAAGGCAGTGGTGCCGGACCATATTGGGGTTTATACGATATTAACCGCGTCCTCAAATTCCCTTTGAGCGGTCCTGTGCAGAAGAGCCGAATCGAGTTTGCCTATGGGGGAATCATCCTCGGCACTCTCATTACCCTATGGGGCTTGAGACGCAGGCGTCCGACTTTCGGACATGCCTTGGCTTATGCCTTGGCTGCCAATGCTTTGGGCGGGGGTCTGATTTCTGCTGCGCTTTATCCGCTAGACTATTATTTAAACCCCGGCCTTTGGATCATGTGGGGGATCGGTTTTGTGATGATGCTGCCGTTGACGGTCATCACTTTGGCCAAAGTGCATGAAATTGCCGAGGTCATGTTGGGCCATGAGCCTGTCCGGCTGATTGAGCCCGGTAAGAATATGCCGAAATTGCCTGACCCGGCCCCGATGGTTTCCATTCATGTCCCGGCTTACAAGGAGCAGCCAGATATGTACAAGGCGACCTTGGATAGCATGGCCGCATTGGATTATCCAAATTTTGAGGTGTTGGCGATTGTCAATAACACCACCGAAGAATATTATTGGAAACCGATTGAAGAGCATTGCCAAAAGTTAGGGCCGCGTTTCAAGTTTGTCTTTTTACCCAAAGTGTCAGGGTTCAAGGCGGGGGCGCTCAACATGGCGCTAAAGGAAATGGCCCCGGATGCGGCAGTTATTTGTGCGGTTGATGCAGACTATCAAGTTGACCCCAATTGGTTGAAAGACTTGGTGCCATGGTTCAACGATCCTAAAGTGGCCATCATCCAAGCCCCGCAAGACCATCGGGATGGTAATGATAATCTGCTTAAAACCATCATGAATGCAGAATATGCCGGGTTTTTCGACATTGGCATGGTGCAGCGCAATGAAGACAACGCCATCATCGCCCATGGCACGATGTTGATGGTCAAACGTTCAGCCTTCGACGAAGCCGGCGGCTGGGCCACCGATACCATAGTGGAAGACACCGAACTTGGGCTACGCCTGTTGACCCTTGGTTATCACGCGCACTACACACGGGAACGCTATGGTTGGGGTTTGCTCCCGGACACCTTGCTGGCATTCAAAACGCAGCGGCATCGCTGGGCTTACGGGGCAATGCAAATCATCCGCAAACATTGGCGGCACATGCTGCCAAAGTCCAAGACGCTCACCCCGCAGCAGAAATACCATTTTGTGACGGGTTGGTCCTATTGGTTTTCCGATGCAGTTGGCACGGCAGTGTCGTTTTTGAACTTGATCTGGGTGCCATTGATTATCCTGTTCGATCTGGCCTATCCTGCGATTGCTTTGACAGTGCCGGTTCTGACTGCCGTCTTTGTGAATGTGGTTCATGCTTGGTTGTTGTACAGTCGGCGGGTGTTGATCCCCAAAAAACAGATTTTCGGGGCGGCTTTGGCGGCAATGAGTTTGCAATACACCGTATCGAAGGCAGTGGTTGAAGGAATGGTCACCGAAGGTTTGGCCTTCAAGCGCACTGAAAAAGGCGGATTGGTCAAAAAGAAAAAAGCTGACCGGCCCGCTCAAACAGAAACCATAATGGGTTTGTTGTTGCTTTCCGGGGCAATTTGGTTATGGATGTCTAATCAGTTCGATGTCTATGAGCAAAATTTGTTTGCATTGACGGTGTTTATCCAAAGTATCCCATTTTTATGCACCACGACAATGAGCGTGATTGAGGAGGTGCAGAATTGGAGTACAGCCCGAGCTGAGCCAAAGGATGTCAATGCTGAGCAATGAAGTTTTCAGGTTGCCTTACTTTATGCCATTTTGAACGTTCGCCGACACTGGGTCATATTGACAGTTGCGGATAAAACAGTTCATTGATCGACAGCTTCCGTGTTTGTCTTTAGCCAATCCGCAAAGTTCATCAGTCCCCATCCACGCATACTAATTTCGCTGCTTAGGCAAAACGCTAGAAACCAACCTTCTGAGCTTGGCCATTCTCTCCAGACCAGCAGACCTAGTAAAAATGAAATGCCGGCAGTGAGGCTGATCGATTTGAAATGTGGGGATTGTGTCGCATAGGCAATGATCAGGCGATAGATGCTTTTCGTAATTAGAAAAGCAGCGATCAATGAAGACAACCTAGAGGGATTGTCCCCTAGACTGAAAATGATTAAAAAGGCTACCACGACATCCAATAGGCCGGTTTGCAGATTGAATAAAAAATCCTTGGATTCTTTGGCGATATAGGCATCAAAGCATTCAAGCAAGCCAATGGTCATTATGACGATGCCGCAGAGCGGTAACAAGGAAAAATCGTCGCCATGCATGACCGTTAGCTTGGGGTCAGCAATGCTGGCAAAGGCAAATACAGCCCCAATAACCGTCAGTAGCAACCCACGCCGCCGCAACTGCTGCCAATGGGTGCTCAAGCCTTCTAGTTTGGAAAGTTTTTCGTGCAAGCTCATATCTTCTCCCGGCTGTTTGTGGTAGGTTTGTTTCGTTCAGTTACGATTATGGCTTAATGCAATCCATACTGTCATCTCTTTCGCATTGAAACATGCCAATCAGTGCAAAATTACATGAATGACGGCTAACTGTTAGCCCGAAGATAAGCCTTTGGCCAGACAATGCTCTGGCCTAATTCGACGGCGGCTTGTAGGGGCCAATAAGGGTTTCGCAACAATTCGCGACCTAGGAATATGGCGTCTGCCTGCCCTTGGAGGAGGATTTCATTGGCTTGCCGGGCTTTGGTAATCAATCCAACTGCGCCGGTGGCAATGCCCGTTTCTTTTTTGATGGCTTCGGCAAAAGGGACTTGAAAGTTGGGGGCGAAGGGAGGGAACACGTCTGGCAGTAGACCGCCGCTAGATGTGTCGATTAAATCAACTCCCTCATCGCGTAAGAGACTGGCAAATCGTATGGATTGCTCCAAGTCCCATCCCCCTTCTGCCCAATCATCGGCAGAAATCCGAACTAAGAGTGGAAGGTTCGAAGGCCAGGCTTTCCTGACCCGGCTCGCCACTTTCAACGGGAAGCGAACCCGGTTTTCAAAAGAACCACCATAGTCGTCAGTACGATGATTGCTTAACGGCGACAGGAAAGAATGTAGCAGATAGCCATGTGCCATGTGAATCTCCACGACACCGAAATCGGCTAACAGCGCCCTTTTTGTGGCGGAAGCGAACTGTGTCGCAATAAGCTCCAATTCCTCTTCATTCAATTCATGCGGTTTCGGGTGCTTGGGGCTGAACGGGATAGGGCTTGCACTGACCACTTGCCAACCCCCAGTTTGAACGTCTAGCGGGCCAATGCCGCTGTAAGGTGTGTGCGAAGAAGCCTTACGTCCTGCATGGGCAAGCTGGATTCCGGGAATGGACCCCTGAGTTCGGATAAAGCCAGTGATGGGCAAGAAGGATGCAATTTGATTGTCCGACCACAGGCCCAAATCCCCTAAGGTGATGCGACCCTCTGGACACACTGCCGTGGCTTCCAGCAGAATCAGTCCGACTCCGCCCACTGCTCTTGCACCATAATGAACCATGTGCCAGTCAGTGGGTTGGCCCCCGTGTGCTGCATATTGGCACATGGGCGATAGAAACACGCGATTGGGAAATTCCACATCCCGTAGTTTAAATGCTTGAAATAGATTGATCATGCTTGCCAACGCCAGACAAAGAGTGAGAAACAAGCATTAATCCAGCAAGGAAAGTGCCATTATCCTTTAGGTGGCTCGCTAAGTATCGATCAACTGTCTGACATGGGTGGCTATCATCATTTCTTCGTTGGTAGGAATCACCAGTACTTTAATTAAACTGTCTTCAGTATGTAAATTAACCCTATCTTCCTGATTGGAATCTGCATCAATGGCTATGCCCAACCATTGGCTTAGCTCACAAATCCGGGCGCGGATCGGTGCGGCATGTTCGCCGATGCCGCCGGTAAACACCAGTGCATCCACGCCACCCAATGCGGCGGCAAGCGATCCAATCGCACGGGCGATACGATAACAAAAATATTCAACTGCTTCAGCCGCTTCCTCGCTTGGGTTGGCCAGCAAGTCACGCATATCCGAGCTAATGCCGGAAATTCCCAGCAAGCCAGATTGTTTGTAAAGCAGATCTGCAAGTTCCTTCACGGAAAGCTGCTCTTGGTCGAGTAGATATAACAACACGCCAGGGTCGATTGATCCGCACCGGGTGCCCATGGGTAGCCCCTCCAAGGCAGTAAACGCCATGGTGGTTGCCACACTGAGTCCGGCATGAAGAGCGCAGAGGCTGGCACCATTGCCTAAATGGCAGACGATGGTTCGGTCTGAAGCAGCGCCTGGGTCGATCTCAGGTAGGCGCGAGGCGATATATTCATAGGAAAGGCCGTGGAAGCCATAGCGCTTGATGCCTTTCTCACTCCAAAGTCTTGGTAGAGCGAACATTCTCTCTATTGTTGATTGAGAGGCATGGAATGCAGTGTCGAAGCAAGCCACTTGCGGCAGTTTCGGGAATTTATCGGCAATAAAGCGGATTGGCGAAAGGTTGTGCGGTTGATGCAAGGGGGCTAGCGGAATCAGAGACTCGATGGTCTTGATGACCTCAGCATTTACAAGGATGGGTTTTTGTAAACCATCTCCCCCATGCACGACCCTATGACCGACCGCAATCGGCTTAAGCGTGGGGGTTTCTTGGCCTATCCAGTCGAATAACCAAGCGAGTGCTTCTTGATGGTTGTTTGCCGGAACCGGGCCGTCAAATACCGGATTCCCTGAAGAATCTTTGATGACGGCCCTTGGCTCTCCTTCCCCGTTGCCTAAGCGTTCTATCAATACCCTCAACACCGACTCTTTGGACCCGAGCAAGGAAAATTTCAGGGTTGCAGAACCGGCATTGATGACGGCTACCAAATTTTGTTCGGAAGGCATGTTTCAATTCACAGTAAAGTAACAGAGTTGTTTGTAGGGGCAAATTGAGTCACCCATGGGTGTCTTATTCAGCCCCTACATTTGATGAGAAAGAACTTAGGGTCAGCCCTTAGTAAGGCCAGCGCCAATTGTCGACTTCCGGCATGTCAATGCCATGCTCGTAGGCGTAGTGTCGGCAGGCAATCTGCTTGTTCCTGAATTTTGCCTTGGCGTGGGCGCCGGCCACTTTCAGCCTTGGTACCCGGTCGATCACGTCAATCGCCAGGCTGAAGCGGTCAATCTGGTTTTGGATGGCGAGTTCCAGCGGGGTGTTGATGTTGCCCTTTTCCTTGTAGCCGCGCACATGGAAGTTGTTGTGATTGGTGCGGCGGTAGGCCAAGCGGTGGATCAGCCAAGGATAGCCGTGGAAGTTGAAGATGACGGGCTTGTCCACGGTAAACACGCTGTCAAAGTCGCGGTCGCTCAGCCCGTGGGGATGCTCCAATTCGGGTTGCAAGCGCAGCAAATCGACGACATTGACGAAGCGAATTTTCAAATCGGGGAATTCCTCACGCAGCAGCGCGGTGGCGGCCAGCGCCTCTTTGGTGGGAATGTCGCCGCAGCCGACCATGACCACGTCGGGCTCCACGCCTTCGTCGTTGCTGGCCCAATCCCATATCCCCAAGCCCTTGGTGCAATGGATGATGGCCGCTTCCATGTCCATGTATTGGGTATGCTTTTGCTTGTCGGAGACGATGACGTTGACGTAGTTCTCGCTACGCAGGCAGTGGTCTGCCACCGACAGCAGGCTGTTCACATCGGGTGGCAGGTAGATGCGGACGACGGCAGCGCTTTTGTTGACGACAAGATCGAGGAAGCCGGGGTCTTGGTGGGTGAAGCCGTTGTGATCCTGCCGCCAAACCGTGGAGGTGATCAGCAAGTTCAGCGAGGCGATTTCTTCGCGCCAACTCAGATGGTTGCAGATCGACAGCCATTTCGCGTGCTGGTTGAACATGGAGTCGATGACATGCACGAAGGATTCGTAGGTGGAGAAAAAGCCATGCCGCCCAGTCAACAAGTAGCCTTCCAACATGCCTTCCATGGTGTGTTCGCTGAGCATTTCCATGACGCGCCCGTCGGTCGCCAGTTCGGTTCCGTCCGCATCTTCGGGGAAGTATTCGGCGATCCAGAATTTCTTGCTGACTTCGTAAATCGCACCCAGCTTGTTGGAGGTGTTTTCATCCGGCCCGAACACGCGGAAATTGCGCATATTGCTTTTCATGATGTCGCGCAGGAACACGCCCAGCGGCGTGGTGTTGGGTGCGTCAATCTGCCCTGGCTTGTCAATTTGTATGCCGTAGTCGCGGAAATCCGGCATCCGCAATGCTTTTTTCAGTTGTCCGCCATTGGCGTGGGGGTTGTGGCCCATTCGTCGCGTACCCGTAGGAGCCAGCGAACGGATTTCAGCATTGGGCGCCCCTTCACTGTCGAACAGTTCTTCGGGTTTGTAGCTGCGCATCCATTCTTCCAGCAGTTTCAGGTGGGCGGGGTTTTTCTGAACATCCGCCACCGGCACTTGATGCGCCCGCCAGAAGCCTTCAACCTTGTGCCCGTCGATCTCAGCCGGCGCACCCCAGCCTTTCGGTGAGCGCAGCACGATCATCGGCCAGCGCGGCCGCTGGGCAACGCCGCTGGCGCGGGCTTCGCGTTGGGCGGCGTGGATGTCTTGAATGCATTGGTCAATGGTGGCCGCCATGGCTTGGTGCATGGTATCGTGGTCGGAGCCTTCGACAAAATAAGGGGTCCAGCCGTAGCCTTTGAGTAGGTTTTCCAACTCTTCGTGGCTGATTCGCGCCAGCAGCGTCGGATTGTTGATCTTGTAGCCGTTCAGGTTCAGGATGGGCAATACCGCGCCGTCGCGGATGGGGTTGAGGAATTTGTTGATATGCCAAGAGGTCGCCAACGGGCCAGTTTCGGCTTCGCCGTCGCCGATCACGGCAGCAACGATCAAGTCAGGGTTGTCAAATGCGGCCCCGCAGGCGTGGGACAGCACATAACCCAATTCGCCGCCCTCATGGATGGAACCCGGCGTTTCCGGGGTGCAATGGCTACCGATGCCGCCGGGGAAGGAGAATTGCTTGAAAAATGCCAACAAACCTTCTTCATCCAAGCTTTTTTCCGGGTAGATTTCGGAATAAGAGCCTTCCAAATAGACCGGACCCAGCACTCCCGGTGCGCCGTGACCGGGGCCGGCCATGAAAATGGCATCCAAGTCGTATTTTTTGATGGCACGGTTCATGTGGGTGTAGGCAAACGACAGCGCCGGACTGGCCCCCCAATGGCCCAACAAACGGTTCTTGATATGTTCGGGTTTTAACGGTTCTTTTAACAGAGGGTTTTCCCGCAGATAGATCATGCCCAAGGCCAAGTAATTGCAAGCCCGCCAAAAAGCATCGGTTTGGCGAACTTCATCTGAGCTGAGCGGCGAGTCAATAATCGTGGAGCGGGCCGGGCCGAAGGCGCACAGATCGCGATGGGGATGGTCTAATTCGTTTGACATGAGTTATTCTCCATAGAGTTAAGCAACGAGGTGTTCTATTATACTAATCGCCTTGTGACGATTGTATTAACTAAGGAACTTATCATAGATAAAGTATCCTTTATTTTGTTATTTTGTTATTTTGTTATTTTGTCTGCCAACTTGCTATTCCGCATGGAATAGGTGAAATAAACCACCAGCCCGATAATCAACCAAATAATGAATCGATACCATGTCGTGGTCGGTAGAAACGCCATTAGCGCAGAACAAGAGAGTATGCCTAGCACGGGGAACAAAGGATTGGCCGATGTTTTGAAGGGGCGGTGCATGTGGGGGTCGGTGTAGCGCAACATCATCACGCCTAGGCAAACTAGCACAAAGGCGAACAAAGTGCCGATATTGACCAGTTCGGCCAGTTCACCCAGTGGAATCAAACCGGCCACCAAAGCCATTACCATTCCACAAATCACTATTACCCGGATGGGTGTGTGTGTCTTCTGGTTGACAACCGAAAATGTAGGGGTTAACAAACCATCCCTAGACATCGCGAAGATGATGCGAGTCAGCCCGTAATAAAGCACCAGCATTACCGTGGTCAGGCCGGCGATCACGCCCGTGGCGACTAAGGCCGAGGCCCAATTCAGTCCCAAGAGCTTGAGCGCATGGGCCACGGGTGACGAAACATTCAATTCCGTGTACGGTACGACAGCGGTCAGCAAGCCAGACACCAAAATGTAGACTAAGGTACAGAAGCCTAGTGAGGCGATGATGCCTATAGGTAGGTCGCGTTCAGGGTTATGCGCTTCTTCCGCTGCTGTGGAAACTGCGTCGAAACCTACATAGGCAAAAAAGACGATGGAAGACCCGGCCAACACGCCAATCGGCTTGCCTGCGGCATCGTGGTCGAACCAGCCAAAGGGCATGAAAGGGGTCCAGTTTTCTGGGTGAATGTTAAAGAAAGCCAGCCCCACAAATATGCTGATGGTCACCAATTTGACGCTGACCATCACCGTGTTCAGTCTTGCGCTTTCCTTGACACCGATAATCAATAAAAGCATTAAAATCAATATGATTCCCGTTGCGGGAAGGTTTATGATGCCGCCAGCGGAAGGCGCGTGGGTCAGAAAAAAGGGTAGGGCTATGCCGATGCCTTCCAAGGCGTTGTTGAAATAACCGGACCAGCCATTGGCCACTGCGGCGACAGAGATACCATATTCCAAAATCAAATCCCAACCAATGATCCAAGCTGCCAGTTCACCAAAAGCCGCGTAACTATAACCATAGGCACTGCCACAACCGCCTACGCTGGATGCAAGTTCGGCATAGGATAAGGCGGCGAATGCACAGGCCAAACCGGCGAAGATAAAGGAAATGACGACGGCTGGCCCGGCTAGGGTTGCCGCCGCTATGCCAGTCAGTACAAAGATGCCAGTGCCTATGATGGCTCCGATGCCAAGCAGGGTCAGATCGACGGCGCTGAGGCAGCGACGTAGGCCGCTTTCTTCAAAATCATCGGGCGTGCTGCGTTTGACGCGGAATATTTGCATAGATTTCTCCAAAGGGGGCAATGACATGATTACAATTATGCCCCAAGACCGTGTCCAAGTGGCGGACAATGCATAAAAACCGAATTTCCTTCGAGTAGGGTTTGGCTATTCTTGCGGGGATTTAGCTGGTAAAGCATAGCCGTGCGATAATAATGATAATTTAATTTGCATTTGGTTGGGGCAGTGGAATTCATGCATAAATTATTGTTGATCGCTTCTATCGGCATTTCTGCACTTTTGGGGTTTACTTTTGAGGAACCCAAATCAAGTGAGAGCCAACAAAAACCTACAACTCAATCGAGAGTTGAAAAATTAGTCAGCGAAATGACCCTCGAAGAAAAAATATCCCTGCTAGGCGGCACAGGATTTGCCACCCGCGCTATTGAACGATTAGGCATACCGGCGCTTGAAATGACTGACGGACCCATCGGTATACGCTCCGGTCATGGCACGACCGCATGGCCCGCCGGCATTGCCATGGCCTCCACTTTTGACCCCGAACTTATCGGCAAGATGGCTCGCGAACTTGGGGAAGAGGCTAGGTCTCAAAACAAAAGGCTACTGCTAGGGCCAACGATTAACATCACCCGAACACCTTGGGGAGGGCGCGATTTTGAAAGCTACGGTGAGGACCCGTTTCTGACCAGTGAGTTGGCTCGCGCATTTGTGACGGGGGTGCAGTCCATGGGAGTCGGCACTAGCATCAAGCATTTCGCCGTCAATAATCAAGAATGGGCAAGGGATCTCATCGATGTTCATGTGAGTGAGCGGGCTTTGCGTGAGATCTACTGGCCTGGCTTCCAAGCTGGTGTCAACGCCGGCACAGTGTCGGTCATGGCGGCGTACAACAAGATGAATGGTGCGTATTGCTCTGAAAATGCTTATTTGCTGAAAGACATTTTAAAGAATGAGTGGGGTTTTGAGGGTTTTGTCGTTTCGGACTGGGGTGGGACACATTCGACAGTTCCGTCAGCGCTGAATGGCTTGGATCTTGAAATGCCAAATCCGATATTTTTTGGTGCTGAACTCTTGAGTGCCGTGAAAGCGAATACGGTTCCAACGGCGTTGATTGATGACAAAGTCAGAAGAATTTTAGGGGCTATGGATCGCCTAGGACTTTTTGAAGATGCCAAGACCCCAACTGATCATTTTGCCAGCCATCATCCAGAGACAGCGCTTAAAATTGCACAAGATAGTATTGTCTTGCTGAAAAATGACCGATCACTGTTGCCCTTGCCGACGAAGCAAAAAATCTCGGTTGTGGCGCTAGGCCCGTCAGTCACTCACGCCCGCACGGGCGGGGGTGGAAGCTCCTTTGTGCATGATTCTCCTGCGATTTCTGTGGCTGATGGTTTGCAACGGCGGATTCAAGAAACTGGCGCAGACATTGATCTAAAGATTGACGGCAGCATGAGCCTACCGGGTGACGGGGTGAGCAAGTCTGAGATTGTGACCAGCCCTTATCGTGGCGAGTTTTTCAATAACCCGAAGCTGGAAGGCGAGCCGGTTTACCGGCAAGATTACCCGATCATGGAGTTTGATTGGGAATGGAACGCGCCTGCCAAATCTGTCAACGCAGACAAGTTTTCCGTTCGTTGGACCGCCTCCATCACCCCTCGTCAAACTGGCGAGCATACTTTCCGTATTGCCTTTACCCAAGCGGCTAGAGTCTTTCTTGACGATAAGCTGATCTTCGATCATTGGAAGGCGGATGCCAATCAAGCACAGTTGATTGACGACACGGTTGGAAAATTATTGACTGCGGGTCGGACTTATCAGTTAAGGATCGAATATTCCAAAATGGAGGGACTTGCCAATATTCAATTGGAAGTGGTTGAGCCGACGAAATTCGCCGAGAAAAGCAGTGGGTCTTTGGTTCGCCAAGCCGATTATGTCCTGCTATTTGTCGGTTATTCGACAAAAACCGAAAGTGAAAGCTTTGACCGGTCGAGCCTGCGGCTTTCAAAAGAGCAAGAAAAACTCATTTTAAACACCAGCAAAGTGAATCCAAACACCATCGTCGTGGTGCAAGCCGGCAGCCCGATTGACATGATCGCATGGGCATCGAAAGTCCGCTCGATAGTGTATGCGTGGTATCCGGGCGAACAAGGAGGACTTGCCATTGCTGATGTCTTGCTGGGGACGGTAAACCCGTCGGGCCGAATGCCAATCTCTTTTCCAAAAACATGGGACGATTCTCCTGTTGCCAAAACTTACCCCGGTGTGGGCGGGGTTGCGACTTACTCAGACGACATATTGGTAGGCTATCGGTATTTTGACTTGAAACCGCTTCATGCCGCTTTTCGATTTGGACACGGGCTTTCTTACACCACGTTCACAAACAAAATTGCCAAGGTGACGGTGGCAGACTCTGCTATTTTGAATCCGAACATTGAGGTCATTGCAAGCGTGAAAAATACGGGTTCCCGGGCGGGGGCTTATGTGACGCAACTCTATGTAGGTGAACTTAAACCCGTTGTGACCAGACCCGTTAGAGAGCTAAAAGGCATAAAAAAGGTTTACTTGGCGCCCGGCGAGTCAACCGATGTGAGTTTTAAGCTCGATGTTCAAGCTTTTCGGCATTTCGACGAAGCCAGCAAATCATGGGTTGTGACCCCCGGAAAATACCAGATTAGCCTACTTTCTGGAGAGTCCCGCCTTGTCGATAGTGCCGACGTGACCCTTGGTCGCTAACCAACCGAGAATGATGACTACTCATGAGAGAAAGACGGCTGGCCTTCCATTGTTTGACTGGACTTAATAATAGACACGTCTTAAAATTTACACGATTTTTTTTTATCCAAGCAATGCCTAAATTTTAACAATCATAAGAAGGAATCCTTCAGTGGCAAGACTCAATCTAAACCCCTTCATATTCATCGCATTATTTGGCATCACCCATGCCGACCTTGGTTTTGCCAGTGCCATTGACACCATTCAGGGTAACAGCACGACTTTTGGCTCAATTCAAAGCTCTAATAAATCTGCATTATCCTTCCTGACGGGTTCCAATGGCCCTTATCATTTTACCGACCTCAAATTTGACCTCCTAAACTTTAGCGATCCAAATAGCTTTAGCTTTAATGTTGATTTGTTTGCGGTGGGCAGTTCACCCGACTATTTCCCCACCGGCAGCAGTTTGGCCCAGGCAACCTTATCCACAGGACCCATGGCAGATTCTACCAGTGCGGTACTGGATTTCACGACGCTCGACGCCCTAGGCAGCTACGGTCTCGCAGCCAATACAGGCTATGCCTTGGTCTTATCCGGTGCCACCCCTAGCGTCGCTGGCGGTGTTTTAGCATGGAAAGCAGGGGGAAGCGGTGTTGTCACCGGCGATGGTTTCTCCTTGTTGCAGGGCTTTAATTTCAATAACGGATCATGGTTTACTCTAAGTGACCCCTTGCGTTTATCGATGCAGGTGGGTAATGCAGCAGTTCCCGAACCTGCCAGCATCGGCTTGTTAGGATTGGGTTTGGCATTGATGGCCTTAGCTAAACCGCGCAAAATCGACAAAATCTAAGGTTTAGATTTGTTTGGCTTCCAAACGCCGTTTGGGAGCCTAAGCTTTCAAGCTCCCGCTTGCATTTTTTTACTTCCAAGCTTGGCTATCGGAGCAAGTAAAGTAGGTCGGCATCCCTATGCCGACAACATCCACGCACAACGGAGGGCGGCAAAGGGTTGTCGCTTTACTATTATCCCATTCCGGTGTTAGCCGCACTCAAGATCAATCAGGAAAAGTCTCGCCAGCGCACTCTGAGCGCACCTTCAGGGTGTGAACCGAACCTGGCCCGAAAACCGCTTCGATGGTTGTTGCATACTCTGATGAATCTTCCAAAGGAACGTAAGCTTGAATAGTGCCGGCGAAGCCCCCGCCGTGTACGCGGCAGGCTCCTTTTCCTTTAAGAAATTTGCGGGTAAGGGCTAGACCAAGCAAAATCGCCTGATCCTTCACTGATCCTTGTGGAACCGCATTTTGCAGAAACTCCGCTGAGGAATGGCCCGAAATGTTCACCAGACTCAAATAAGTGTCGAAGTCCCCGGCATCAATCGCATCCACCATATCCTCCACCCGTTGATTCTCCTCGAAAAAGTGGATGGCACGGAGCAAAGCCCGGTCGCCCACACGGGTACGCAGACCGGCGATACCGGCCCAGAATTGCTCAGGCTTCACGTCGCGAAGCACTTCTTGGCCGAAACACCGGGCCACCATGTTCATTTCACTGCGAATGGCGGCGTATTCGGAGGTAAGGTCGTTGTGGCTGCCTTTGGTGTCGACAATGCACAAAGCCCACCCTTTGGCTTCCCAGTCCAGTTTCAACTGGCGGATACGGGGGAGGGTCGGATGATGAAAGTCGATAGTCACTATACCGCCGAGGGAGCTTGAAATCTGGTCCATCAGGCCACAGGGCTTGCCGTAATATAGGTTTTCGGCCTCCTGCCCGATCACAGCCAATTGCACTCCATCGATTTCTCCGTCGTTGTATAGGCTATTAACAATAGTTCCGGTTAGGATTTCGAAGGCTGCGGAACTGCTCAGGCCAGAACCTTGAAGCACATTCGATTCAACGCAGGCCCGGAAGCCACCCAACCGATGCCCGCGTTTTTGGAAACCAGCAGCCACTCCCCTCAGCAAGGCATTGGTCGTTCCAGTTTCGGCGGGGTTCGGTTCCAAGATGTCGAGTTGGATCACGAAGGGCTGTTCCCAACCTGCCGAACGGAGGTCGATCACGCCCACGCAGGGCTGAACCACGGCGACGATTTCGAGGTTGATGGCAGCAGCCAAAACACATCCGTTATTGTGATCGGTGTGGTTGCCCGCCAGTTCCGTCCGACCAGGGGCTGTGAAGAATCTTAGGTTCTGGCTGTTCCCGAACACCTCAAGGAAGCGTTTTTCCAGTCCTGCGAAAACATCTTTGCGGCCGGCGCTCATGCCAACACCTCTTCGCTACAGGCACGTAGCCGTTCGGCAGCTTGCTCGGCGGTGATGTCGCGCTGGGATTCGGCCAGCATCTCGTAGCCCACCATGAACTTCTTCACGGTGGCTGAGCGCAGGAGTGGAGGTAGAAAATGCACATGGAGTTGCCAGCCATCATGTATTGCACCGTCTGTCGGCCTTTGGTGAATCCCCATGGAGTAAGGAAAACTGACGCTGAATAGGTTGTCAAAGCGGCGGGTCATGCGGCCCAAGGCATCGGCGAAGCCTTCTATTTCGGCATTGGTCAGTTCGGACAGATCGCGGCGATGGGCTTTGGGCAGCAACATGGTCTCGAAGGGCCAGATGGCCCAGAAAGGAACCACGGCGACCCATGTGTCATTTTCGAAGACCACTCGCTCGGAATTCGATTGTTCGAGCTTTAAATAATCCAGTAGCAGGACCGAACCCTTATCCTTCTTCCAAGCGGCTTGGTGTTTGGTCTCGCGGGCCGGTAGGTCGGGAATGGTTCGCTGTGCCCATATCTGTCCATGGGGGTGAGGATTGGAGCAACCCATGATCTCGCCCCGGTTTTCAAAAATCTGCACATGATGGATGTCGGGGTGTTCTCCTATCTCGATATATTGGTGGGTCCACGCCTTGACGACAGCCACCAATCCTTCCTGATCCATCTTGGCCACGGTCAAGTCATGGCGAGGACTGAAGCAGACCACCTTGCAAATTCCCGATTCCGACTCGGCAACTAGCAGACCGTTGCCGTCATTGCGCGAACCTGCCGGGACACCTTCCAGCAACGCGGAGAAATCGTTAGTGAAAACAAACACATCTTGGTAGTCAGGGTTGACCGCATGACCAGCCCGCTGGTTTCCGGGGCAGAGGTAGCAATTCGGGTCGTGCCTAAGCGATATTGCTGGGGGCTGATTTTCGATCTTGCCCTGCCAAGGTCGCTGGTTGCGGTGTGGCGAGACCAATACGGATTCGCCGGTCAGTGGGTTGAAACGGCGGTGGGGAACATCGTTCCAGTTCATAGGGTAGCCTCGACCAATGATAAAAGAATCTGACAAATGCTTAAATCTTGTTCATAATTTGGAGAATTTTACCATCGTTTAAACAGCGGCGAGTCTGTCGCCCTCGTAATAACAGAAAAGATTTCCGGCGAACGCTATGATCACTTTACATAAACGCCAGATTTAATCATCGTCGCAGAAGACGGCAGTGTGCCTAGTCCACTTGTGATTAAGGATAGATTAAGGAAAAATGACCGAAAATAATAAATCTTCCAGCTTTGAAGCAGAAGCTTGAATCAAATTACACTAAGGCTTATACATATGAAAAGTGAAATTAAATTGAATTCTACCTACTGGTTGCTTGGAATATTGATTATCTCTGTGGGGGCGTACTTGCGCATCAACGAAGCCATCGTTAATGACCTTTGGTACGATGAAGCCTTTACCGGAATGACCATTCGGCAATCATGGTCCGATGTATTTCAAATGATGAGTCATGATTGGAAACATCCGCCAACGTTTTATTCGATGGTCAAGTTTGTGACAATGGTGACGGGTTCAACCGATCCTTTTCACATAAGGCTAGTCCCTCTCTTTTTTGGGATTTTAACGATTCCATTAGGTTATTGGCTGATTCAGCAACTTAGTTTGGCAACAGAAGATAAGAAATACTTGGGGCTGGTGACTATGTCTGTGTTGTCATTTTCACCATTCTTTATTAGATATTCAAGGGAAGCTAGGTCATATTCTTTATTATTGTTTTTAATGCTCGTCGCGATCATTTTCTTTATCAAGTCATCAAAGAACTCGTTCCGATTCTCTAGGGATTTAATGATTTTTACGATAATCTTAATGATCATTATGATGACGCATTTCTTGAGCATCCTGATTGTGACAGGTTTTTTTGTCGCTTTTGTATTGCTCAGGATGGAGGAAAATAAAACTTTCTACAATACCAAATTGATGAAACGGGTTGGGGTTATTGCTTTATTGGGTTGGCTTGCCATTACGTGGGCGTGGTCAACCGCACATTTGGAAAAAATACTCGAACCATTAAACCCTAGTTTTCTTTTGCCACGTGATTTATCTATTATACCAATAACAATATCTGACTTTCTGTTTAATATTCCTGAAAATACACATTTTTTGTTTTCACTTTTCCCAGGAAACCTTGGTTTTGTCATTCTAATTGCATCGGTCATTGCTTTTATTGTTGTATTTCAGAAGAGCATTGATAATAGAGAATCGGTAGTTGATATTATTATTCTAACCTCACTAGGTTTTGTTCCATTGATTATGGATATATTGGCAGCTTCCTTTGGGCTACGCATGTATCTGCCCCGCTATGTGATAGGTTATGGCACGATGTTGATAATTTGGATATTATATGTTTGGTGGAGAATTGCCAACAAACAAATGTTATGGATCATCTGTGTTTATTTTACATTGTTGTTTTTTGTTGACCGAACACCTTTTACGAAATATTCTGAGGTGATCTCCCAAATCTCAGCAGATTCTACGATAGCAATAGGCACTCCTTACGATTATGTTGTATTTAGGTACTATCTACCTAAAGCAAAGTTAATGTTACTGGAAAAAAATGACGACGTGGGTTATGATCCATTTGTTTCAGCGGCAACCCTAGTCACAAAAGAAGATGTCATGCCAGGTTCATTGGCTGTGATGTACAAAGAAAAACCAGTTCCTTCAACTTGGAAGCCTAAATTTGACACGAGCGATTTTCGGGTGTATGAATATGCAAAATGAAATTCAATATAAAATCATCATGTGTTTCTTGCAGCAGTATGATTAGGAAGCTAGGGTATGGCTCCCTGTTTTTTGCTGTTACCCATTGTTAAAAGAAAATAACCTATAACTCAAAGGATTTAGAATGACTCTCATTCGGTATCTTCTCGTTGGTGTAGTCAATACACTAGTCGGGCTTGGCACTATCTACTTGGCAATGTACTTTCTGAAAATGGGGGTTGTATCTTCAAATGCGTTTGGTTATGGCGTTGGCATTATGGTGAGTTTCGTCCTGAACAAAAAATGGACTTTTAATAGTGATGCTCATGCCGTTTACAGTTTCCTCCGCTATTTGTTGGTGCTGTTGGTAGCCTATGTGGCGAATCTTCAAACGGTACTCTTTGCCAACTCTCATTTCGATTTGAATCCTTATCTTTCCCAAGCATTGGGCATTGCCCCTTATACGGCCATTGGGTTTCTGGGTAGTCGCTACTTTGCCTTCCGTGAACGTAACGGCATCCAACCGATACTGGATCAAGCCAATGAGGCTGGGGCCGTAAAAAAGGCAAGCTTGATCCAGCGAATGATCGAACTGAGTATTGTTGTGCCTTGCTACAATGAGGAAGCAGTGCTACCAGAAACGGTTCAGCGATTGACGGAATTATTGCAATCCCTGATAGCCAAGGGAAAACTGACACCAGATAGTTGTGTTTATTATGTTGACGACGGCAGCCGCGACCGAACTTGGGACTTGATCGAGGAATTAGCCAAAACTAACGGTTTTGTGCGGGGGATTAAATTGTCTCGCAACCGGGGCCATCAGAATGCATTGTTGGCTGGGTTGTTGACGGTGAAGGGTGAAGCGGTTATCAGCGTCGATGCGGATTTGCAGGACGATTTAGCGGCTATTGAAGAGATGCTTGATGACTATGCCGCAGGCTACGATATTGTATACGGGGTTCGCAGTTCTCGTAAAACGGATACATTTTTCAAGAATTTTACCGCCATAGCCTACTATCGGCTGCTGGCCGTCATGGGTGTGGAAATAATTTACAACCATGCCGATTACCGGCTCATGAGCCGCCGGGTTATTGATGCATTGAAAGAATTCGGCGAAGTCAATTTGTTTCTTCGGGGCATCATTCCTCAGTTGGGTTTTGCTCATTCCATCGTGTATTACGAACGTGCTGAGCGGTTTGCCGGGGAATCAAAATATCCGTTAAAAAAAATGCTTGCATTGGCTTGGCAAGGCATTACATCCTTCTCAAATGTGCCTTTGCAAGCAATTACTCACTTGGGACTATTAGTATCAATGATTAGTTTTGCTGTGACCATCTGGGCGATCTGGGTTAAGCTGTTCACCGAAAATGCGTTGCCTGGATGGGCATCCACGGTTTTGCCCATCTATTTTCTCGGCGGCATTCAATTGCTTTGTCTTGGTATGATAGGCGAGTATTTGTCGAAAATTTATACGGAAACCAAACGTAGGCCCCGTTTTATTATTGAGAAAACCACTAGCCAAGATGATATGAGCTTATGAAAAAGGTGTTGTGCATTTACATTGTTTGGCTTGTCATTATTAATCTGTTTGCCATCGCTGCGCAAAACCGTTTTAATCTTAACCAAGATACTGCTTACCCTTGGATGCAGAGGGAACATTTTATTGCAGACTATCCGTGGAATCCGATCCAGCTTCATGCACGTTGGGATTCATTTTGGTACAAGGACATTGCGGCTAATGGATATTCTTTTAAAAACTTGGATAGTGTTTCAAACATTGTATATTTCCCCCTCTATCCATTTTTAACCCGATTGTTGGCTGTTATGGTTGGAGGTGATGTTGAATTGGCAGGTACACTTCTCAGTACCCTATCCACGGCACTGGGCCTTATCTATCTATTTAAAATAGTCAAAGAATTCCATCCCGACATCAATCCTTATTTACCAGTAATCATCCTTCTCACGTTCCCTACAGCATTCTTTTTTAATGTAATGTATACGGAATCCTTGTTTCTTTTTCTTTCGACGGCCTGTTTTTATTATGGGTTTAAAAGAGATTTCGTCAAGGCTAGTATTTTCGGAGTTTTGGCAGCTTTGACTAGAATAACGGGTGTTTTGCTGATTATTCCTTTGTTATGGGAGTATTTTAGCTATAATGGTTTCAAAAAGCCCTTTAACAAAGACTTGATTGCATTGCTGCTTATTCCTTTCGGTAGCTTTTGTTTTTTTCTCTATCATTACCTTGCTTTCGGAGATTTCTTTCTATTTCTTAAAGTGGAAAGCCTGTTTGGGAGGGCATTTCACATTGACGGAAGCGAGTTCTTGCCCGTTACCCGCCCAGCATTAGTGAACCTACTGATCGACTGTATGTTTGTGGTCGTTGCGCTGGTCACCAGCTTTTTCGCATTGACCCGGTTGCGGGTTTCCTATGGGCTGTATATGATCGCCACTATTGCCATAGCACTCAGCACAGGTATGATTATGAGCATTGGCCGTTATATCCTAGTGCTTTTTCCTATGTATATCCTACTGGCATCCATCAAAAGCGAAAGTGTTCGATTTGCTTATTCCCTGCTTTCGACCTTGCTTTTGTCGATGTATATTACTTTATTTGTCAATGGATATTGGGCGGGATAATGAGGCTACCCCTTTGTATCACCGCTAGATGAGGCCCGATAGGCCATTACCACAATGCTGCTAGAAGTGGCCCAGTCTGTAGACTTCTGAGCAATAAGATAGCAATTACATTTAATCCTCTTGGAGTATCGCATGATCCCATCACCCCTGACATCCTTGCTTTCTTCCGCCGACCTTCTCCCCGATCCCCAAGGCGTGGGGGTTTTCGTCCGGTTCACTGCCGAGCAGCCTTCGCACCGGTTGGTCTTCCCGATTGGCGAGATGAAGATTTCACGTTTTATGGCATGTCGGCGCGGTGATCCCTTCTGGATGGTTTCTGAAGCAGGTGTTTGCCTTGGGCAAACGCCTGCCGAAACGCAATCGCTGCTGTTAGAAATGGAAGATTCTAGTTGCGTGATACTAATACCTTTGGTGGATTCGCCTTTCCGTGGGGCTTTGCGCGGCAAGGGCGATAATGGGCTGGAATTGGTGGTGGATACCGGCGATTCCCAAGTGGTCGCCCATTCGGTGGTGGGCCTTTTTGCTGCCGCGGGAAAGAGTCCTTACACCTTGGTGAATGCTGCTGCCCATAGCGTGGCCGCATATCAGGGTAGGCCGCGTCTGCGTACCGATAAATACCTGCCGTCCTTTGTGGATCAATTTGGTTGGTGTACGTGGGATGCCTTTTATCAGGATGTATCCCACGATCTAGTGCGCCAAGGATTGCAGAGTTTTGCCGAGGGTGGGGTACCGCCTAAATTTCTGATTCTCGATGACGGCTGGCAAACGGTGCGCCAAACCGCCGAAAACGAGAACCGGCTTTCGGCTTTTCCCGCCAATGAAAAGTTTCCCGGCGATCTGGCCCCCACAGTACAAATGGCCAAGCGCGAATTCGGCATCGAAAACTTCATAGTTTGGCACGGTATCATGGGCTATTGGGCCGGAGTGGATGGCGAGTCATTGCCGGCCTATGACGTTCATGACATGACACGCAATTACTCCGTTGACCTCTTGGGTTACGCGCCCAACATGAACGACTGGTTTTCAAAGCAAGTGGGGGTGCCGGGAGTATCGGAAATCCACCACTTCTACAATGATTATCACCGCCATCTACGTTCACAGGGTGTGGACGGGATCAAAGTGGACATTCAGTCATCATTGGAGGGGTTGGCAGCGGGTTTTGGGGGTCGAGTGGCGATGATGCAAACCTATCATGAAGCGCTCGAAGGCTCGGCGCAGGTTCATTTCAACGGCAATTTGATTAACTGCATGTCGTGTTCGAACGATATGCTCTACAGTGCGCTTAATTCTACCCTAACCCGCACTTCGGGTGACTTTTATCCAACTCAACCCAACACTCACGGGCCTCATCTCTATAACAATGCCCAAGTAGGCATGTGGTTTGGCGAGTTTATTCGCCCCGACTGGGATATGTTTCAGTCTGGTCACGAGACAGGTGCGTTTCACGCTGCCGGTCGGGCGGTGAGCGGCGGCCCGGTGTATGTGTCGGACAAGCCTGACGGGCATAACTTTGATGTCCTGCGGAGACTAGTTCTACCCGATGGCAGCGTATTGCGTGCCAGCGGTGTAGGCCGTCCTACACGCGACTGCCTGTTTCATGATGTGACCAAAGAAGACGTGCTGCTTAAGGTTTTCAATACAAACACCGCTGGCAGCGGTGTAATTGGCGTCTTCAATTGTCGGCATGGAGCGGGTGAAATCACCGGTGCTGTGTCTCCTGCGGACATAGACTCGCCGGCCTTCGACCAAACGGCTGAGTTGTACGCGGTATACGTCCATAATACCCGCCAACTACGGTTACTGAAGTATGTTGAAAAATGGCCGCTTACTTTGGCTCCGTTGGGTTTTGAAGTGATGACCATTGTTCCCGTAGTAGGTGGGTTTGCCCCAATCGGCCTGCCAGATTATTACAACAGTGGTGGGGCAGTTGAAGAATGGCAGTCTGTACTGCCCAATATTGTTAGCTTGCGGATGCGCGGTAGTGGCCGATTCATGGCTTACAGCCATAAACGCCCTGCGTCGATAGTGTCCAACGGGGTAATGACCGATTTTACCTTCGATGAGGAATCGGGTAGGCTCGAATTTCAATTGACTTCGAAGCAAGTCATGATTATTTACAATGATTTATAATGCGGTGTCCAATCCCAGATTGATATAAACTACGCATGATCTCCAAAGGCTTTGCAAAACTGTTTGCGAGAAGCAGGGATGCATTATCAATTCTTTCCCAGAAGCCTATCATCACTAATGCATTGGATTAACAATATGCTTTCGAAACGTCTATTCGTTTACATCATCCTCGCGTTCTGCGCCTTGATTTCGATCACGTATTGGTGGAAATTGAGCCAGCCGGTGACGATTGTCGACACCCCGAATGACCATCTTAGCTGTGTCTCCTATTCACCCTTCCATAAACCGGGTCAAACGCCTTTGGACGGGAATATAACCATCAGTGAGAAACAGATCGAAGCTGACTTGACGGCATTGGCACAAAGTTTCGATTGTGTTCGAACCTATTCCGTCCTTGAAGGCGTGGATAAAGTGCCGGGGATCGCGCAAAAGCTTGGCATGAAAGTCTTGCTCGGAGTCTGGATTGGAGCCAAGCAAAGCCGCAACGAAAAGGAACTGGCTATTGCCATTGATTTGGCGAACCATTACCCCTCCGTCATACGTGCCGTCATCGTCGGCAACGAGGTGCTGCTGCGCACAGAGCAATCGCCTAAGCAGGTCAGTGCTTATGTCGAGCGGGTCAAGGCAGCAGTACCCGCAGGCGTGCCGGTCACCTACGCCGATGTCTGGGAGTTCTGGCTACGCTATCAAAAGGATTTGCTGGATTCAGTGTCATTTGCCACCGTGCATATCCTGCCCTATTGGGAGGATGACCCAATTGGGATAGACGATGCAGTCGGGCATGTTAGCTATATATACAAGCATGTAAAGGATGAGTTGAAGGGCAAGGAGGTGTTGATTGGTGAAACCGGGTGGCCTAGCTATGGTCGCCAGCGTCAGGAGGCGGAACCCTCGCTGGTCAACCAAGCCCGATTCATCCGCGAATTTGCACTACGTGCGGAAGTGGAAAAAATCCCCTATAACGTTGTCGAAGCATTCGACCAGCCCTGGAAGCGCACCTCAGAAGGCGCAGTGGGCGGTTACTGGGGGCTTTACACGGCTGACGGCATCTCCAAGTTTCCTTTCCGCGGTCCCGTACCCGAAGCCCCGTTTTGGAGTAAGATTGCTTATGGGGCGATGTTCGCATTCTTCGGCTTGTTTGCAATCAACCAGTGGAGACAGCGCAAACTGGATGGTGCCTCCCTGTCAGCACTGCTTGCCATCAGTATCAGTGGCGGAGGTGCTTGGGTAGCTTTTTTTCGCGACATGGTGATGACCAATCGCATGATGTTGGAATGGGCAAGCACTGGCCTGTTCGCACTATTGCTTATAATCGCCACTTGGGTACTAGGCAACACCCTAGCCAGTTGGTGTTCGACCGGCAATCCACCGCCAAGCTTTGCGTCGGCCAGCCAAATGGCTCGGTGGCTTCGGCGCAAAGACCAAAGCTTCGAGGGAAGTTCCCTTCTGTTGAGCGCATTGCGGTTCGTGTTTTTGTTCGGGGCCGCTTTGGCTTGCGTGTTGTTGGTGTTTGATTTGCGCTCTCAGGATTTTCCTGTGGCGCTGTTTTCAGTGCCTGTCGTCGGCCTTGCCTTGTTGGCTTGGATCAAAGGCAAGCCTGAAGCGGATCTGGAGGAAATCGTGCTTGCGGGTTGGATTGGCTTCGCAGGGTTGTGGACAGCCATAGCCGAGCATATTGTCTTGGTGCGTGGCGAGCCGTGGCGTTGGGCGAGTGACATCAACCCCCATGCGCTTGAATGGGCGCTACTATGCGTGTTGTTGGCCGCTTCGGTGCTAGGCCCGATATTCGTCGAACTGCTCACGGGCAAGCGTCAAAACGCCTAGCAAGAAACCAAGGGCTGCTGAATCCAAAGCGGCATGATTTCCACCATGAAGTATCAAGCTTGCCACGCCGACTATGCCGGCCAACAGACCGACCAAGCCTGAACGGGTGACCGTCGACACCAAGCCAAGCAACAGGACGAAGTAGCCAATGCCGCTTTGGATGAAGATTTTTTCAACGAGTTCGCGCAGCTTGCACGGAAAGCCTTGCCCGCCCTCTTGGCAAAAAATGGCTACTTCTTGCGCCTCCACGAAATGGTTTCTTGCCCACCAAGAAAGGCTCAGGATAGTCAGGATCAACAGCCATGGAAAAGGATTGAATTTCATGATTGTACAGAATAAAGGTTAGTCAATTGGTTTTAATGTAACATTCCATTGCGTTTATCACCAGTGTGCAAACATCTGGGTAAGTCATAAAGCGTATTCGTTGATCCAATCAAAGCCCCAGATTGAAGCTGGTATGCGTGTAATCAAGGGGTTATAGTCAAATCGCTTAGTGGGAAGTAAGCCTTCATTTTGGACTATTGCGGATTACGGAGCCTTTGAAGCCATAATAGATTATATAGAGATAGCAAGTTGCCGACAATGCAAAAGCCTTTTGTATCCCATAAGTATCTGCAATAATACCTTGCATCAGGGGTATTATTGCCCCGCCAATAATAGCCATAATGAGGATGCTCGATCCTTGGCTTGTCAGTCTTCCGAGTCCGTTTATTCCTAACGTGAAAATGGTTGGAAACATGATTGAATTAAACAATCCCACACTTAAAATCGCCCACATCGCCACCTGTCCTTTGGTGAAGACTGCCATGACAACGAGGCTAAAGGCAATCAACGCGAACACGCCAAGCAATTTCCCGGGGTTTATTTTTTGCAACAAAGCAGAGCCTATAAAACGTCCTACCATTGCACCCCCCCAGTAATAGGAAACATAGCTAGCCGCTTGGCTTTGGCTTAATCCAGCAATATCAGGTTGCCCAAAAAAACTAATCAGCAGGCTCCCAATCGATACTTCGGCACCGACATAGACGAATATGCCAATCGCGCCAAGCGAGAGATTGGAATGCTTCAAGGCATCAGACAATTTGCCGGGTTTATGCTCATGGTCCTCAACCTCTGAAATCACAGGCAGCTTCATCAGTGCCATGATTCCGGCAAACATCACCAATGCAGCGGCCAAACCCAGATAGGGGATTTGCACGGAGGCTGCTTCTTGTAAACGATAAGCTTGCAATTGTTCGGGCGAAAACGTTTGAGTAATGTCGCTTCCGACCATTGTTGCGGTCAGAATGAATAACCCGCCAAAGTAAGGAGCGATGGTCGTGCCTAGCGAATTAAATGCTTGGGTAAGATTCAATCGGCTAGAAGCTGTTTCGGGATTTCCAAGCACTGCAACGTAAGGATTTGCCGCGACTTGCAACAGTGTGATGCCTGAGGCTAGGATAAATAACGCCATCAAAAACAGGGGGTAAGATGTCGTGCTTGCGGCAGGGTAAAACAAGGCGGCTCCGAGTCCCGCCGTCAGCAATCCAATGACAATGCCCCGCTTATATCCAAGTACGGCAATAATCTTTCCAGAAGGCAGTGACATCAGAAAATACGCCCCGAAGAACGTGAACTGGATAAGCATGGCCTGTGTATAAGTAAGATCGAAAACCCCTTTCAAATGCGGAATAAGAATATCATTGAGGGAGGTTAAGAATCCCCAAACGAAAAATAGCATAGTGACTGTTGCAAACGGAATATTATAGTTTGTAGTTTGCAATGACTTATTGATTGCAGTGTTGCTGCCGTTATTTTTCGCCATGATTTGAGGTAATTGTTATTTGACTAGAATTAAGTGGGTATTCTACAGGCTCTAGCAAAAAATAAACATACACCTAGGATTGGAGCGGCAATTCTCATTATGAGGCAAAGCGTTGATGTATAACCCGTCATTCCTGCCGGGAAGCAGGAATCCAGTCACAGGGACGTGAAACTAGGATTTGCCAGTCATGTTTAATCAGACACTTATGCACCGACAAGTTACCATCCATGGC
>CAIOOA010000180.1 GCA_903859815.1 uncultured Methylococcaceae bacterium
CGCAATTGGGATCGGCCAGAAACTGTCTCCCTCAATCCGGACAAATCCGACCATCAGAAAAAGCAGGAATCGACACAAAATCAAAACTGAAAATGCGACATCTTACTTGACAACGACCGAAACCCGGGACTGGAGCGTCAAAGCTTGCTTTGACTAGCGAAGCGAAAGCTTCGCTCATCCAAACTCATGTCAAAGCAAGCTTTGACGCTCCAGAACAAAATCAAAGCAAGCTTTGACGCTCCATATAAAAAATCAGATTTTTTCCGATATACAACCACGACTGGCTTGTTTAGGCTTGTACCCAGATTGTGACGCCCTTCATCCCCTAGTCGGGATGAAGGGATTTTGAAAACACTTTGGAGACAGAAGCCATGACTAGCACCAACCTAAACAATGCCCAACAAGCCGCCGCTTTACACCTTTTCCAGACACTTTGCGCTTACCCTGAGTCCAACCTAAGCCAAAAATTCCAACAACTTGCGCAATTACTACCGACCAATGGGCAGGCTACCCTCGACCGCTTAGCCCCGCTTGCTGCTTTCTTCAAAAAGCAGGGGATAGAGATGGGCGAATTTGCCGATGTGGCCGAGTCACTGCTCGAATCCCCCGCAGCTTGGGCCGGTTTCGCCGACCGGTGCGTATACACCTTAATGACTGGCGATGCAGGGTCTGACATTCCCAGTTTACCCGGCGGGCAAGTGGTGTTTGATCGAGCATCCGCTTCACCAAGCACCGACAATGACGGCTACGCCATCGCCTACAGCGCCCCCGACGGCAGCAGCACCCCGCTGCATTACACCAACGGACAGTTGGTCTCAAACCCGGAACAGGCAAACCCGGCGATCAACCTATGCACCACCTACGCTCCCTCAAGCTCAGCACCTGCCGTTCAGCCTGTCTTATATGGCAGCGTCAACGGTCAGCAGGCGATAGGCTTGAATCTCGACGAAACCGGTTCAGACGATCAGTCGATATGGAAAAAATCGGGGCAATTCATTAAAGATCACTGGAAGGGTATTAGCATAGGTAGTGGGGGCACCGTAGTGGTGGTCGTAATCATAGTTCTAGTGGTTAAGTACATTCGTCGTGCAAACGCCGCAGGGGAGCAAGTGCAGCCACCGCAAAACGATGTAAATCAATTTCTAGACCCACAAGGTGAAGGCCCACAAGGTGAAAACCCCGTCGTTGAACAAATACAGGAAGTGATACACAATAATCCTGAAATTATTAATGACCTACAACAAGTTCACCACGAAGATCCGCAAATCCCAAATAATTTACCTGAGATAAACCAAGACCCAATGAAACAAAAAATCATCCATCTTAGTGACGTTGTGAAGAAGAAAGGTGTGGATTATCTGGGTAGAAAAGAAGTATTAAACCAAAATGATAAGTATTGGATTTTGGAAAATATTGGAGGAGATGAATACGTCAATGCATTCAAAGAGCAATACAAAGATCAAATTCTTCAAAAAAGAATTTTCGAGGATCTAGCTGATAAGATTGGTAGCCAAGCAATGGAAATTTATTCAACCAGTCGTAATATGACTAATATCCAAATGCAGAGTACAATGGATGTGGATAGGTTGAGAGAACTTGATCCGTTTAATGAACAAGAAAATCAGGAATTCATAACTCAAATGAAGGATGTTGTCTACCCCAATCAGAGAAAAATTCTATCTTTGCAAAAAGATTTAACGGCAGAATATAAAGAAGCGAAGTCCGCTGGCCATTTGAAGCAACAACAAGCAATTCAGGACGCGTTAAACAAAATACCCACTCTAGACCCTCATGATTCTGACAATGTAAACGGTCAAATACAAGACATCAAAAACGGAAAAGTTGATCGTCAGAATCTGGACAAAAAGCCACCCGTTCAACAGCAAAAATCCCCCGATAATCTTGCACAACCACAACCACAACCAAAATCTACAGAGGTACCGCTTCAGCAAGAATTTGATCAATGGGCGAAGCAAATCCAACTGCAAAGAGACAAATTCGCGAAGTTTGAAGAACAATTTAATCAATGGAAAAGCCAAGCCAATAGCATTCAAAATCCAACGGACATCCCTGAAAAGTTTAAACTTCTTAGCCCTGAAGACATACAGCAGGCGGTGAAAAACCTTAGCTTACTCGATGACAATGCCTTGGATGCCAGTTCTAATCCGTATCGTTTTGAGAATAAGGAATTAGATTGGCTTGAAGATCATATTGGAGACAAACTAACAATTAAGGAATTTGCAACCGAGTTTGATTCTATGATTAAGGTTCAACAAGAACTCAATACTTTGACACAAATGCTACAAGCTGAGCTACGCGAATCGTTAAAGGATGACAGGCTAAATCTTTCAACCATTCGTCAGGATTTTATGAATTTGGATTCACTAGACACTCTTGAAAACACGGAGCGTGAAGCTGTAATTCAACAGATTATGGATAACATGCGGACAAGACAGGAGGTTGATTTGAAACAAAGCGATGAGTCACTCAAGAAAACATTTGAGCCTTCCGACGCGCAACATTCAGTACCTGTTTGGAAAACCATAAGTCCAGAAGATTTGATTAATCATGTTAAAGATTATGCTTACTATACTGATCCTAATAATAATAGAAGAGATCATATAAGAAAGTATTTCAAAGATATTAAAAACAAATCTGAAGAACATGAAATACTTCGTAAAGCGATTGATAAGCCGTTTAATATTCAGAAAGATATTAATCAAATGATAAATAACTTTGAGGCTATCAAAAATGGAGATTACCTTGGTGAAAACACTAAAACAATAATTAAATCGGAGAAGGAGATATTAAAGCATATCAATCCTTTTAACCCTACTACAGAGGATGTCATCATAGACCTATATGATAGGCACATCGAACATTGGAAGGCTGGGACTAAGAATGACCATATATTTAACGATAAAGACTTTCAAGCGTTTGACCAAAGCATGCAACAGCGCAAGGCTGCGAAGAATGAACAACATGGACAGTTTGAAAAAGTCCAGCAAATGAAAACCGCTGTGGAAGAAAATGCAAGTCAGTTTGCCCAACAAACGGAATATGACCTCGCCCAAAAGCAAGAACAACAATTGCTTACACAAAACCAAAAGATTAAGCAATTACAAGAGGTTTCCAATACTCCTGATGCACGTCGTTTGATGCAGCAAAATCTGCAAGCACAACAAAATTTAACTACTGATAATTTTCAAAACCCCTTATCAGGCGCAAATCAACTAATTCAGGAGGAACAACAAATCCTACAAACTAATCAACAAGTGAACATCAATGAAAAACAACAAGGATTGCCGATAGACAAAACAACACAGCATATTAAAGATCAGCAACAACAGCCTATTAAAGACCAAGAAGAGAAAGGGAAAAAGAAATCCGAAGAAGCAAAGGAACATGAAGTTCTGCATTTCGAAGAATAAACCTCATGCCAAGCAGATCGACTCGGTTTTGAAAACCGAGTCGGTCTGGCTGAGGCTTCATTCAACAACATTGAAACCCCAAACGGGTTATTTTCCTAAACTCATCGAGGTCTACGTCTATGTTTGCCGACTGGTTAAAAAATCATTGGTATGTACCCACCATCATTATCGTCTTTGCACTCGTATTGCTTGGCCTATACGGCTATAAGCGCTATCAGAATAAAGGAAAGCGCAAGTCGCCCATGAATCAGAAACACGAAGAGGAAATCAGAAGATTTAGGGATGAATCCAGAAATAAACAGGAGCTAAAAGAAAAACTGCTTGAACAGCAAAAGGTCCTTGAGGATTTGTTTGAGGATTTCCAGCATGAAGGAATGGACGGCTTGCTATCAACTAATCAGAATTGTTTGGAAAGTTTGGAGTCGGGAGACTATAAAACCATTTTAAATGAGTATAATTGCATCAATGATGAAATTGAACGGATAAACCACATGCTTGATGGTAGCCTACAGGATTCGGCCTTAGCTATCCAAGACTTGGAAGAAAACTTCATGGACAAAATAATAAACCATTTTGGTTGGACAAAAGAAGAATTGAGCGAGTATTATAACAATTTAGAAAATGGAATTATTAAAAAAAACGAAGCAGAGCTAAAAAATGAAGAATACGGCTACGACATCATCCAACAAATTTACGAGATATTGCCAAAAGATTTTAGTCTGCCCAACGAGCAGGCGTTAAATGACTGGTGGTACGATGATGTACTTGATCCAAACGCACGGCCAGATTCTGGTATGACCATTGACGAATGGCGAAAATATGTGGCTGAACAGAGGGAGTTTCTTATCGATATATTCAAAAAAAATTTCACCGACAACGATGGGCAACCATCCAGTGAGAGAGAACCCATTAGTCACGATTTGTCATTAAGTTATGAAGAGAGAATTAAAGCAATAGATGATTTTTTGTCAAAAATATATTTTGACGACTTAAAGCAATCCAAAATCTTATCTGCGCAAAGTTTAGATCTATCGAAAAGTTTTCATAGCCTACTTGAAGAATTAGGCATTGCCGATAAGCATGGGAATGTTCAGCGGACTGAACTGAAAGCAACAAAAGATATTACCGAGCTTGAACAATCGCAATTGAATAATCAACAACAGAAAATAGAGCAAGTGGAAGCGGTTTCAAATAATTCACAATCACGACAATTGTTGGCTGAAAATAAGCAAAGCCAACAAAACTTATCGAATATCAATAATGAAAACCCAGAACAATTAACAAAGGCGTTAGTTGGCAACGAGCGACAAATTCAAGGATTGCAAAAAAGTACCGATCAACTGGAAAAACAAGCAGGGATTCCGATTGACCCTGCCACTCAAACTATTTTGCATGATCAGGCAATAAAGCACCCCCAAGAAAAAAACCAGACAGAAAAGAAAACACACGAAATTCCAACAGAGCATTTCGAGTAATAAATCTAACTGATGTTACGGTCGGAAGAAAAAATTGCTTATTTTCTAGCATGATGGGAGCGTCAAAGCCTGTCAAGAGCGAAACCGATGGGCTTGCTTTGACCAGGAAATTGGAAATGCGAAGTTTGCTTCGCCTGTCAAAGCAAGCTTTGACGCTCCAGAACCCTGTCAAAGCAAGCTTTGACGCTCCAGAACCCTGTCAAAGCAAGCTTTGACGCTCCATATGAAAAATCAGATTTTTTCCGATATACAGCCACCTCTGGTTTGTTTAGGCTAATGCCCAGATGGTAACGCCCTTTATCCCAAGGCGAGATGAAGGGCGCATTAAAAACACTTTGGAGATAACAACCATGACCAGTATCAACCTGAACAATACCCAACAAGCCGTTGCATTACAACTTTTCCAGATACTTTGTGCTTACCCTGAATCCAGGCTGAGCCAAGAATTCCAGAAACTGGCGCAATCAGTGCCAAACAGTGGGCAGACCGAAATTGAGGGTTTGGAAACGCTAAAGGCATTCTTTCAAACCCAAGGCGTGGACATTGAGGACTTTATTGATGTAGCCGAATCACTGTTCGAATCCCCGGAGGTCTGGGCCAGCTTCGACAATCATTGCGAATATATCTTGATGACGAGCGATGCGGGGACTGACATTCCAAACTTACCCGGTGGTCGAGTGGCGTTTAATCGAACACCCGATTCACAATATCCCGGTAATGACGGCTACACCATCACCTACACCGCCCCCGATGGTAGCACCACGCCACTTTATTTTGTGCAGGGTCGGCTCGTATCCGAGTTAGAACAAGACAATCCAGCGATCAGCTTGCAAACCCTCTTTGCGCCAAACTCGATAGTAGCCCAGGTATCGGCGGGGGTCCGCGCTGTACTGTTTGGCAACGTTTATGGTCAACAGGCGATAGGCATGAATGCCGACGAAACCGGTTCGGACGATGAGACGTTTTGGGGGGGAAAATGGCAATTCATTAAAGATCACTGGGTGGGAATAACTGTTGGCCTGACTTGCGGGGTAGGCTTTGTACTCGTGATAATTGGTACGGTTAAGTTTGTTCGTTATGCTTTAAGAAAAATGGACGAAGCGGCTATCAAAAAGAGGAGAAATCGAAAGATCAGAGAAATAAAGTTAAAGCACCCTTTAGAGTTGGGAAGTATTGAAGAAATTCTACTGGAAGAAGAAGATGATTTACAGAATATCAATGACCAACCCAATTTAGTTCACGATGACTTGCCCAATCCCCAAGACCAAGGACAGTTTGAGAATCCTGTCCAAGAGCAACATGAGGATGAACCGCCCTTGGAACCTGTGGAGCATCCTCAAAATGAACTAAAACCCCCCGATTGGCGCAATATAAAAGATAAATTTTTAAAATCGATCATTAAAGACATGTCTAAGGGGATTCAAAAGGGTACGCTTGTGGGTACTCATGCAACAGTAGTGTCAAGGTATTTCAATGGAGAAATTATAAACAATGATGAATATCATCAATTTTTAGCCCAGATTGATGAGCCACTGAAGATTCAGGTTGAAATCGATTCTTTATCAGGCGTATTAAGAAATGAAGAGTTTATTGCTAGTCAAGCTAAACAAAAAGCTAGAACAGAAGCTACCACAGCTAATAAAAAATCAGACATTTATAAGAAGGCATTAAAAAAAGAAACAGATGAGTTGAATAAATTAAGAAACATTAAGACCGAACAAAAAATACTAGGCTTGCTAGATCCCTTCAAGCCTCAGTCAAAGGAAGCTTTAAATAAGATTAAAAAAAATAAGGCACAATATCAGACAAAAGAGGTTAAGGTATTACAGGATCAAAGAAATGAGGAACTCAATAAACTATTACTTCAACAGCAACAAATCAGTGAATTGCAACAAATTGCAAACACGCCGGAGACGAGGGAATTAATGGTTGAGAATCAAATGAATTACAATTTATTATCTTCATTAAATCCTTATGATCCTAAAGCATTCGAGGCTGGAATAGTTAAAGTCAATATAGGATATGAAAAAACTAACACATCCGTTAAAGCCTTGCAACAAGCAGAGGGTATATCGATTGAATCCCAGAACCGTCATAGTCAGTTACCACATAAACTATCCGAGAAAACCCATTCAAGTGAAGATGATATTTCTGAAATATTCGATGACGAACATCCTATGAAGTAAATCTTCCGCCAAGCAGAGCGACTAGGTTTTAAAACCTAGTCGGTCTGGCTCTGGCATGATTCAACAATAGCGCTACCCCACCCAGATTCTTTACTTAAACTCAACGAGGTCTACGTCTATGTTTTTTGACTGGTTAAAAAATTATTGGTATATACCCACCATCCTGGCCATCATTGCATTCTTCGCACTTGGCCTATACGGTTATAAGCGCTATAAGAATAAAGGAAAGCCCAAATCACTTTTGGAACAGGAGCAAGAAGAGGAAATCAGAAGATTGCAGGAAGAATCTAGAAATAAACAGGAGCTACAAGAAAAACTGCTTGAGCAGAGAGATGTCATTAAGGATCTGTATGGTGGATACTATGATGAAGAAAAAGAAAGCTTGCTAAAAAATAATGAACAGTGTTTGCGTGATTTGGATTCGGATTTCGGAGACTATCAAACCATTCTTGATAAGTATAATAGCATCAATGAAGCAATTGAACGGATAGAACCTAAGTCTGAGCCAAATGATGAATCGATACCCCATACGATTCTTGATGATCCTTTGTTACCATCCATTATCGAAAACCCTGTAGTGCAAGAACCCGAAGAAATATCCATTGATACAATACTGAAGGATGCCTTTAATAGAGTGGGGGAAGCATACATTCCGATTCATCCTGAAAACCCTGATAACACTCAAAACCGCATCAACCAAAAAATCACCCAGTTAAGTGAAGAGGTCAAGCAAACGGGGGTGAAATATATAGCTCAAAATGAGGCACTTACCCAACCTCAAAAGGAATGGATATTAGAAAACATTGGAGGACAAGAAACCGTTAATGGATTTAAAGCATTATATGAGGATGCAATTCACCAGAAAAAAATGATCGAAGACCTCGCTTCTCAGATTGGAAGGGATGCCGTTGCTTTCAATCCTGACCATATTTCAAAGACTCAAATAGAGACGGAACATTTGAGAAGTCTTGATCCTTTGAAGCACCCAGATAATAATGCTTATATCGGACAAATGATGGATTTGTGGAGGAATCAGAAAAAAACTTTAAAGTTGCAACAGAATTTATTGGATCAATTAACAAAAGCAGAGCAAGTAGGTAATATTGAGCTACACAGAAAGATTCAAAATTTGATAGAAAAATCAAAAATGTTGAATCCTTATGATTTTGACAATTTTGAGCATGAAATGACAAAGATTGATGTTAATTCATTAATCGAACACTTAAAAGATGAAATAGCAAAGGACAAATGGGGAGATCAATATTCCACTAGAAATGAGGAAGCGAGGAATGATATAAAGACATTATCGGATATTGACCTTAAGGATTCTTCATTGGTAGCACAGGTAAAACAAGAAATAGAACAAAAAAGGGTTCTGCGTGATGAACTGCGGAAGCTGGAAGACCTTGAAGTAAATCCTGTTAAGCGGAAAGAATATATAGAATTGGAAACCTTAGAATATCCTATCAATGAAAAGATTATTCCACTGCAACAAAAGCAGTTGGAAAAGCAGGAAATCGAGATTGATAATCTTCAAGCTGAGACAGGCAATTCTTCACAATTACGGCAAATGCAAAGTGCTAACCAACAGAATAGTAATCAACTCGCTAATGTTGGCTCGGAAAATCCACTAAAAGCAATCAAGACAGAGGGTACTATTGAGCGAGGAATAGCACAGCTTAATCTACAAGAGGCACAATTTGAGAAAAGCCAAAACATACCGATGGACCCCAATGCTCAAAGAATCGTCAAGACCCAAGAAGAAAAGAATAAATTAACAGAAGATAATAAGCTGCCTGAAAACGAACACGAAGTCAAACACGAAAATATGCCAATTGATAAATAAAACTTCAATCAAACAGACTGGCCTAGTATTGAACACTAAGCCAGTCTGGGATTGGCTGAAATGGATCTACTCGGTCTATCCTGTTTCGGCTATTCCATCGCACCGGCAGGGATGCCGGTTCAGGCCATGCCTGTCCTGAGCGAAGTCGAAGGGGACGGTCACTATCAGATGGCATAAGCGCTTAATTGATCCTATTCGGTTATTATAGCCTGCCATCCATAGACGCTGGATTTCGGCATCCCTGCCGAAATGACGGCGTTTCTCGATAAGCTATAACAATTCAGTTATAAGATTATTTCAAGGTGGCCAATATCTTCCGCCTAGGGATAAGCCTGTCCAATCGGCATGAGAATTCCCATCGACTACTTTTCAACCAAGGTGAAAAAAGTTTAAAAAATCAGATTTTTTCTGATACCCAAACCTATTTTGTTTGTTTAAGCTTATTCCATGCTTTAACACCAAGGGCCGAAAATAATCATGAGCACCAATAACCCAAACTCAGCATCCATCCAACGTGCCATGCGCTTGCTGCGCCAAACCGTCGCCCACCCGGAGCGTGTGTCAAGCGCCCGGTTCATTGATCTTCTGGCATCCGCTGCTCATTCCTCGGAAGGGGAAGCCGAAGCCTGGCTAGAAGCTTTCGGCCAATCGCACCCCGAGTTTGCCGGCATAGACATAGACAGTTTGGCTGAGGCGGCAGCTTGGTTGTACGACCGCGCGGCGACTTGGGCGGAAGGCAGCGACCGCCGCATCTACCCATTGTTTTCCCAAGATGGCACCCCAGGCGGAAGGGTGGAATTCGTCAAAACCAACCCAACCGCCGCGACTGCGGGGAGCGACGATGCTTATTCCATCCAGTATGTCGGGCCGGACGGGACGGCAGTTCCGCTGCGCTTGTCTTGGGGGCGGCTGACCTCGGAGGCAAACGGCAGACTGCCGGACATCAGCCTGCATGGCGGCTTTGTACCCGCCATGACTCCTGCCAATGCCCAACCGGCGGACGATGCGGTGACGCCTGCCAATGCCCAACCGGCGGACGATGCGGTGACGCCTGCGATGTCTGGGTTCGTTTATGGGCAACCGGTAATGGCCGTCAGCACCGGTGACGTAGAAACCGACGACTCCGACACCCATGGGGCCAAACAATTCTTATCAAAAAATTGGGCGGCGTTTGTTGCTTTGTTTGGTGTTGTCGCAATTGGTGTCGTGTTATTTGTCAGCCTCCGCCGAGAACCGCCGACCAAGAGACTACGCATGAATGAGGATGGGTTTAAGGTTTTTGATGGAATTAGCATGAGTGACTTAATTAAGGGATTTGACGATGCTAAACCTAAATTAACCCCGGAAGTTCAGGAAGCCTTCAGTCAGTATTTATCAGAACGCACTGAGCTGAGTAGAAAAGTCAGAGTCAATTTGGACGTGAATTATCCTGAGCTTATGGAAAAATTTTATCAAGTTGAAAAAAGTGATGTTGTCACTGAATTTAAAAAAGTTCTGGATAACCCCAAACTCGGCGCTAAAGAAAAACATACGATATACAAAGATTTTGAAAGTACTAATGCTGAGTTTAGAGATTACTTACAATCACAATCTGAAGTAGCAAAAAAGCTAAAACAAACTGAATTTGAGATAAAAGCAGATTCAGCTTTCAATGAGCAATATGGCTATCTACCGGATGGTAAAAACCTTCGCCCTCTCACTAATGCGGAATTCAAAGAATTAAGGGGGCAATTTGTTGATGCTTTGACGAAGGGCAAAATTTACCAAGGCACTTTACACGAACAATACTCCGGGCAAATTCAGGAATTGCTGAAAGATTTCCCTGAATTACAAGCATACGATGACGCAGCAAGGAATCATGACGGCAATATCATTAAATTGCATGACGATGTTCTTCGAGCGAATTTTATTAAAACAGGGGAGTATCTACGCTTAAGGAATGCACTCGACACCTTGGACTTGCAAGGAAGCAAGATGAGTTATCATGAATTGATAGAATTTGAGATGAACCGCCAACAGAGGGAGATTGAAATACAACAGCAGAATCTCCAAATGTTGCAAGAAGAGACCGGAAGCAATACGCCCGACCTACGGACCATGGAAGCGCAAAATCAAGCACATCAGCAAGCTCTCAATGCCATTAATCCTGACAGCCCTGACGCTGAATTAAAGTTGATGCAGACCAACGAACAAATCAGGGGAACTAATGTGCAGATTAACGACTATGCGGCATCCATTAATGTGGTATCTCCCATTCAGTACAAACCCATCACACCCAAGGGGGTGATGGAACCTGATGACGGGAAAAAAGAACAAGATCGTCACGAGGAAAGAATGACGTTCGAAGAGTGAAAAATCCCATCACCCAATGGTGGTACGGTGGAATCCGGATTTTTTTAATCGCCCTGATTCCTCCACTATCACCATTGGGTGTTAACCCAGCGTTTCCCACGTTCGAGCGTCACTGGCATTAAGTTAAGGATTGGGTAACTCGTCATTTCGGCAGGGATGCCGAAATCCAGCGTCCAGGGATGGCAAACTGGAATTTGTAACGGTGCTTAAACAAGCATTTACACAATAGACAAGTTACCGTCCTTGGCACTGGATTCCGGCATCCATGACCGGAATGACGGCTTAACTTAATGGCAGTGACGCCAGAGCGTGTGAACAAAAACCGTAACTATCCCAATAGAGGAGCAAACAACCATGACGAAAAATAGCACTACCACAACCAACCCATCGTCCCCGACTCCCACTGGCTCAACCGGGACTACCAGCACAACTGGCTCAACCGGGACCACCAGCACAACTGGCTCAACCGGGACTACCGGCTCAACCGGCTCAACCGGGACTACCAGCAAATCTAGCCCAACGGGAACTACCGGCTCCACCGGCTCAACCGGGACTACCAGCAAATCTAGCCCAACGGGAACTACCGGCTCCACCGGCTCAACCGGGACTACCAGCAAATCTAGCCCAACGGGAACTACCGGCTCCACCGGCTCAACCGGGA
>CAIOOA010000181.1 GCA_903859815.1 uncultured Methylococcaceae bacterium
GATCGTGGACAAATTCAGCGAGAAGGAAACCTCTCGCACGGAAACAGAAGTCGAATCGGGGCAGCGCCGTTCCGCTGCAAGTGATACGGTTACCCTCTTAAATTAGGCAGTAAACTGTCTTGACATAAGGGTCCACTGTAATTGCAAGGTCTGCCGTGGCTATCGCCGTAATTATACGGATAAGCAAGGATATTGAGTCTGGGAAAGTTCGGCCTGATTTCATGCTGGAAAAAAAGATTGCTTTTGCCGCTATTGAAGTAGATGAATCGGAAGAGCGTGAGGATGAAGAACAAACCCCAATTGAATACGAAAATCATGAAGATGATGGCATGGAGTTAGCTGAAACCCCCCAAGACTTTTTCCAGGCAATTAAGCAATTACAGGAACAATCGCCGAAAAATTCCGCCGCTAGACTGGAAATCTTGCATAAATTGCCCCTACGGTGGAGTTTTTTAAACCATCTGTTGATGATGCTTATGGGTTCAAGGCAAGAACAAGCAAACCATGCAGCGCTCAAGTCCGCACTTGACACATCGAACCAGGCAAAACGCCGAATGACAGAGGCTAATCTAAGATTAGTTATTTCTATTGCCAAGGGATACCAGCATAGTGGGCTTCCATACCTTGACCTTATACAGGAGGGCAATATTGGCCTAATGAAAGCCGTGGAAAAGTTTGACTACCACCGTGGCTTCAAATTCTCCACTTATGCCACTTGGTGGATTCGTCAGGCTATCACCAGAGCTATCGCCGATCAGGTAAATCTCATCCGCGTACCCGTTCACATGGTTGAAAAAATCAACAAATTGGAGCGTATCACCCGTCAATTCATAGAGGATACTGGGTACGAGCCAGAACTGGGCAGCTTGGCACAGAAGATGGAAACCTCAGAGCAGGATGTCCAAAAAATGCTAAAGATACCAAGAATGCCAGTTTCATGGGACACACCCAACGAAGGAGAAAATTATCCACTCCAAGACCTTTTTGGGGACTCGCAAGCTACATCACCTTTTGATCATGTTGTTATGTTGAATTTTCAAGAGACTGTTCGGCAGGTTCTGGCGGAACTGGAAACTCGCCCAGCCAAGGTTATTAGCATGAGGTTTGGCATCGGCATGGATGACGACCACACATTGGAAGAAGTAGGCAGACGTTTCAACTTAACCCGCGAACGCATCCGTCAAATTGAAGCAAAGGCTTTGAAGCGACTTCGCCATCCATCACGTTCTGGGCCGTTAGAAAGCTTTCTAAATCACGAGTTGTCAGATTCCATACGAAAAAATAATGATGCTCTTGATGTTGACGAACAGCAAGATTCCATTTGTGACATCGAATCATCAACTAAAAAAACAAAAAACAGCTCACATAAAAAAACGTGGTCAAAAAAGCGTCTAGATCAGCCTATTAAAACAATATCTAGGACGGAATCAGACGATAGTATTCCCAATTTTGATAGAGATTCAACCATAAAAAACAATATCGGTTCGCATCGTCATAAAAAACAAAAAAAACATTGTGGCAATAAAATGATGCCCGAAGTGATGAATAAGAGTATTGGAGAAAATGCTATCCAGACTGCAATTCGTTTGGCAAATGAGTATGGGATTCCTGTAGATGATCAAAGGTACGACGGAGATAAAGGAATGGTATGGATTAAGCTTACTCAAAACCCAAAATTCTGGGATTCAAAAACAAGTACAATCGCGAGAAGATTGAATGGCAATTTGGGATTTAGCTTTGAAAATGGTCGAGGTTTTTTCCGTACTTAGAAATAAAAACAATCAACAACCACATGAAATTGGCAATGTCTGCCGAAAAAAATATACAAAAACCCATATATCGACATGCCCCTCCACGCGCTTGTTTAATGATCGAAGCCCTGCGCGGCTTGGGTTACACGACATCTACAGCGCTGGCAGACATCATTGACAATAGCATTGCCGCCAACGCTAATAAGGTGGATATTCTGTTTTCATGGGCCGGTAAATTGAGTACCATTGCCGTGATTGACAATGGCGAAGGCATGGACGAGTACGAATTGGATAACGCCATGCGACTAGGCCAAAAAAACCCGCTAGACGAACGTGGCATTAACGACTTGGGGCGTTTCGGCTTGGGACTCAAGACAGCCTCATTCTCACAATGTAGGCGGCTCACGGTTGCTAGTCGCAAAAATGGCGCATCTAACTGCCTACGCTGGGATCTGGATGTGCTTGCCAACAGTCAAGACGACGGATGGTATCTTTTGGAGGGAGCAGCACTAGGTTCGGAATCCCACATGACAGCTTTCGGTGATAGCGATGGAACCCTAGTACTATGGGAAAATCTGGATAGAATAGTTACGCCGGGTTTCAACGAACAGGACTTCCTCGATCTCATTGACCAGGTGGAACACCATCTTGCCATGGTTTTCCATCGTTTCCTGTCGGATGTCAGGCGATGCCTGCAAATCAATATTAACGGAAGGGCTGTCGAACCATGGGAACCGTTTTTAACTAACCATCCAGCTACATGGTCTTCGCCTGTTGAACGCATTAGCTCAGGTTCTCGAATAGTTGAAGTGCAATGCCATGTGCTACCGCACAAAGACCGCCTAGATGAACGCCAACATATTCTAGCAGCCGGTTCGAATGGCTGGACAGCCCAGCAAGGATTTTATGTCTATCGCAATCAACGTCTTTTACTAGCCGGGAGTTGGCTTGGATTGGGGAGGGGTCGTCCTTGGACTAAGGAAGAAGCCTATCGGCTGGCTAGGATTAGACTGGACATTTCCAATAGCGCTGATGCCGACTGGAAGATTGACATACGCAAGTCGATGGCCCGGCCACCCGTAGTAATACGCGATAAGCTTACTCGCCTCGCCGAAGACACCCGCGAACGAGCTCGTCGCGTATTTACTCACCAGGGACATCCGGTTTTGAGTGCTGACTGAGTATAATCGTGAGCTTTAACTAAGTTTAGAACGGTTATTAATTCAACATTTTTTGTACTTAGTTGTAATACATTAAAAATTATATAATGTTGTTGTTAAAACCAGGCTTTGTAAATTTTTTATACTCAACTAAATGAGTTTTTATGAAACGACTTATCCCCTCTAGATTAATTCCAATAAGCTTATGGGATGATAAAAATATGTTACTTAAACTGCCCCCTGATATAGTGGAAGTTTATCAAATGTTGATAAGCCGGTATGATCTTTGGCAACTAGCTAACTCACGCAATCCAAAAAACCCTCCTACTGGAGGTCTTACCCAAGAGAAAACTGACGAACATTTTGCCCAGGCATTTGATGGTTCTTCGGCAAGAGCGCAACTTGCGTTATTAGATCCAAAAAATGAGTTGGCTGAAATTTCCAATGATATTATTGTTATCCTATCCGGTAATAAAGTTAGCGTGACGGATGCGCCTTGCGGGGCTGGTGCTGCGGCTTTTGCTCTTTTGGCAAACATCGCTGAATTGCGTAGAAATGAAGTTTTACCTAGAATGCCGCTAGATATTTTTATGGTTGGTGCTGAAATATCGGAGCCCGCAAGAAAATACGCGCAAGATATTCTTGTAGAACTCAGACCAAAGCTAGAAGCCCAAGCAATTTTTGTCGAGGCTATTTTCAGGGAATGGGATGTTACTTGTTCATTGAGCAATACAGACTTGATTCAATGCATCACTCAAAGAGTGATGGACTATAACAAGCGCTTATTGATTATTGCAAACTTCAACGGGTTTTTAGAAAAGGAGAGAAAACGTAAGGATGCTGAAAGGCAAATTGAAGAGCTATTTCGCCATCTATCAAGCACTGATAATAGTATGGCAATATGGATCGAACCAAATATGAATCGTGCGACAGAAAGCCTTTTTCCTTGGATATTTAAAAAAGTGAAAGAATTTTGGAGTAGATTTGTAATAATAAAACTGGAATCTAAGCTAGAGCCAATGCCTCTTAATACGTCAACTGAATTTAGGCTACCTCTTAGTGATAGTAATAAATCTAGTGTAAGGTTATCAATTATTCCTATCAATCTTATTCGATCTAGAAAATGAAGCCTGAAGACATCTGTATTCGAGCATTGAATCAATACCGACACTATGATGTTTTGGCATATCTGGGTCTCAGATATTATCTAAACAACTCTGCCACCCGCAGGGATATTTGGGCGCAAAAAGTAGCTAC
>CAIOOA010000182.1 GCA_903859815.1 uncultured Methylococcaceae bacterium
TCAGCCAAATAGCGGTAACTGTCGGAGTCATTGGCAATCAGCTTGCCTAAGAATGGCAAAATCTTGAAAGAATACACATCATAGCCTTTTTTCAGCAAATCGCCTTGCACCTCGGAAAATTCCAAGATGATGATCCGTCCGCCCGGTTTTAAAACCCGATGGATGGATTTCAACGCTTCTTCTTTGTGGGTGACATTGCGCAAGCCGAAGGCGATGCTGACACAATCGAATGAATTATCCGGGAAAGGGAGTTTTTCCGCGTCAATCTGGGCATATTGGACATTACCGGCCACGCCTTCATCGATCAAGCGATCACGCCCACGTTGCAGCATGGCGGCGTTGATGTCGGACAGCACCACTCTCCCGGTTGGGCCGACTCGCTTTTGAAACAAAGCGGTCATGTCCCCCGTGCCGCCTGCCAAATCCAGCACTTGCTCACCCGTCCGCACATGGCTGAGTTGGATGGCAATCCGCTTCCATATCCGGTGTATTCCCATCGACATCAAGTCGTTCATGATGTCATACTTGCCCGCCACCGAGTCAAATACGCCTTTGACCAGCTTGGCCTTTTCGTTAACGGGGACATCTTTGAAGCCGAAATGAGTAGTGTTGTCAGTCATGGTTTTTCTCGTTGTGTATCCCACCCAAAGGAATAGGGCGAAAAAGATTAATTAAGTTAGATGTTTATGAGGAAGATTCAGATTGATTTTTCTGTTGAGAGAGGGCTTCAACTTCCGCTAGGGGCAATTGGGTTAGTCTAGCAACTTGTGACTGCGACATTCCTTCGGCGAGCAGATTGGCGGCAATAGCCAAGGATTGGCTGTGCGCTCCTTGTTCCAAACCCTGTTCCAAACCCTGCTCCAAACCCTGCTCCAAACCCTGCTCCAAACCCTGCTCCAAACCCTGCTCCAAACCCTGCTCCAAACCCTGCTCCAAGCCTTGTTGCAAACCTTTTTCAAGTCCTAGCTCAACCCCCTTCTTCATTCCGATACGATAGGTTGGTAATTTTTCATAGTCGATGGTCAACATTTCCAATTCCTCCTCTATATTTAGATTAAGCTCGCGATTGGTTGCCAAAATTTCCAAAATACTCACATATTCACGAAATCGTGGCGGTTCCTCACCGAGGCGGTCAATAAGCCGAGCAAGAATTTCATGGACAATATCGCTTGGCAATTGATCTTTAAAATCACATAATACCGCCAAAACCCATGCATCGGGGGAATCCTGCCGCAACAGTTCTTGGCAATCCACTTGATGCATGTCAATCAGCGAGTAGCGGTAAGGCATTTGTGGCAAATCCAAACCCGCCGCCATGCGTAAAGCTGGCTTACCGATGTATACCAGATATTGCCTTACCCACATGTCGGGATAAGCTAGGAGTAAGTCAGCCAGATAACGCAACATGCGCTGAGGCATCAACGGGTCATTGTAGTTCTGAATTTCGATGTGCAATATAAACGTTTGCTCTTCAGTATCTTTGACCTTGGCGACTAAATCGGCGCGGCGGTCTTCGACCCTGTGCGATTCGGTTTCCAATAATTCGACATCCGTTACGGGCAAATTGAACAAATAAGTCGCAAAATCGCGTACCAAACGTTTGAAAATGTCTTTAGAAATGATGTCTTTGTTACCCATGTTTTCTATTGCCTAGAGCTTCATGTGACAGTTCCATGTATTGAGTACTGTTTCCAAGTCCTGTTGAGCAAGAGTGCCAAGGCGACGTATAAAAATGGTTTTTTCGGCGGTGACTATCCGATCAAGGCGGGCCACTGAAGGCTTAAGTAGCCCTGCGGCTTGCCATTGATTGATACTGACATCCAAAAGCCCAAAATGCGGCACAGAGGTAATTCGGCAGATCAAGGCATCCTGCTGGAGATCGAATAGAATAAGTGCTGGACGAACTTTGCTATCGGCCCCCGATGAAAAGGGAAATTTGCAAATGATGATTTCACCAAACATATCAAATAATCGACTCGTAGATGGCATCCTCATCTGAATCATCGCGCAGGAATTGCTCATAGGCACCCAGTTGCCATTCCTTATCATCTGAATCATCGGTCAATACAATAACCCTTGCCCTTCCCGATTTTGGTATTTGAGAGGCCATATTACTGGGAATATTTAAAACAGATGAATCTGTCAATTCAGTTGTAAATTCAATTGCGTTCATAATGATCAAACAGTGTGAGTATGTAGACGAAACCCTAAGGCATTGATGACTCTCATCACAGTGGCAAATTCGGGCTTACCTTCAGCCGAAAGCGCAGAACAAAGACTTTCCCTAGCCATGCCTGTTTCATCGGCCATTTGATTAATGCCTTTTGCTCTCGCTATAATACCCAAAGCATGAGTGACTAGAGCGGGGTCGCCTTCTTCTAGCACTGCATCCAAATATGCAGCTATATCCTCATTGGTTTTTAAGTATTCGGCAGAATCCCAAGGTGTTGTTTGCAAAGTCATGATACCCTCCTAAAGTTGCCGCGCCAATTCAAGAGCCATGGAAATATCGCGAGTTTGAGTGCTTTTATCGCCACCACCCAGCAAAATAGCCAATACTCTTCCTTTTCTTACAAAATAAACCCGATAGCCGGGGCCATAATGGATGCGCATTTCTGAAACCCCTTCTCCGATAGATTCCACATCGCCAAAATTTCCCAATTCAGCACGGTCAATGCGCATCTGAATACGAGCGCGAGCTTGCCTGTCCTTCAAGCCATTAAACCAAACGGAAAATTGATCAGTTTTGCGTATTTCAATCATTCTGCAAATTGAAAAAATCCTTGTGCATCGTCTAATAAGAAACTTCTTAAATATCTTTTATTACTATCTGGAATTTGTTATTTTCTAATTGTGCTTTCTTAAATTTTATATTTTGACCGCTTTTTTCTATTGCCAATCTAAGTTTTTCAATATTTCTTTCATCTGATGAAGCACCAAAAATTACTGAACTAATTTTGGCTGGTATAGGATATAATTTATTACCCTCATCTTGCATATGCCTCCATTCATGCTCGTATAACCATTCTGTAGATTTAACCGTCCATAACCTATTAATGGATTTTATGTAAGCCTCATCGTAATTTTTATAACCAGAAAGGATTAGTTCTAAATCTATAATTGGGAAGTCATTTGAATATTCAATTTCAACAGCACCTTTCACTAACCCATTATTGTTATTTCTCTCAAATTCTATACAAAATCCTTGATGCTTATCCCCATAATGCGACCACATAAGCATTGAGTCATTAACGGCAGTCAAACATAGAATACCAAGATTTTTGGTTATAGATAGAACTCCATTCACAGTTTTTTCATAAGATTCATTTGACATATTTTTCATTACACCACTACTATGAACTTGTTTCGCGAGTTCATAATGATGACGGTTTTGTTGGGACATTATGGTACACCATGTTTCATGGTAATTATTTTCGCTTATCGTAATTCTACAATCGTATGGATCATTAAAATGTTCTGGTATTGGTTTCGGATAAAATATCAAATTCCTTGTAAATATCATCGAAGATTTTTTTTCAAAGTCATTAAAGCTTTTGTATTTATATAAATACTCTGGATTTTCTAAGGCATATTTCTTTTGCATTGGCTGAACACGAGGAATCGGAAGTTGGCGACCTTGTTCTTTATAATGACTGACAACACCCTCAATCACCTCGCATAATTCACCATACAGCTTGACACGATCATCGCCGTGAATATCATCAATCAAATCTGGGCATTTGCCAATATAGACTTGATCTTCATTACTCCATTCAACCCACTTATGGTATAGATCAGATTCTTTCATTTCGCAACAGCCGAAGCAATATTCGGGCTATTTGGATTCACCATCACTTCCCTAGTCTTCGGTATTAAAACTAAATCCATGTCTTCCATCGGTATTGCCCCCAACAAAGCTTGGTCGCCCATGACCAAAGCCCCAGCGAAACCAATACGATTTTTGTAACGCAATTCAATAGGCCCGACATAAGGCACTAATCTCCTGCTACCATCCGCCAAAGCGACTTCCTTTTTGTCGATCTCTTCCAACGCCAATTGAATTTGAATATGTTGGGGAATGCAAAGATGAACTGCACCCGTGTCAGCCAGTGCCTCAACTTCAACTGGTTCAAGCTCCCGATTGCGTGGATTGATTAATTTTATGGATGCGGTAGTCAAACCCATGAAGGTTTACCTCAAGCGGCAGCAAGTCTTGTTTGGTTATGAACCACAATAGTTGGGTTTGGGTTTGATTGTGGAATTGTTAAGCCTTGCTCGGCGAGAAGTTCGGCATGTTCTTTCATTCCCCACTTCGCTTGATAAATGCAATCTTCAATGGAATTCCCGATACCAGTAAAGCCTTCAAGTTCCGATGAATAGAACCCAAAATAATTAGGTTCATCTGTGGCTTCAATGATTAACGAATAAGGCAAGTCGATCATAATGTTTTCACACCTCAGATTTTTTTAATGCCAGCGGCTTTCAGAATTGCGTGACAAGTTCCAACCTAAATTTCCTTATACAAACCTAAAACCTAAGCCGCTTTGCCAGTGACATCGCACAAAAAGGCATCGGCAGTTTCTTTGGGTGATTGCCGCCATAAAAATTTTCTCACTCGAAATGGTTGAGGTAAACGAGATATGTCAATGTCTTGCGGTACGACTGCAACGAGTCGTTTGTTCATCCCCAAAGCGGCACCCAGTTCAAAATATAGATTGGCCGATTTTACACTTTCTGGGTTAATCAAATAGATTATCGTATCACTTCCTCGCAAACCCGCTTCTATGGCATCGCTAATCGAATCCCCTGGGCGTATGCGTTCTTCATCTATCCACACATCCACGCCTCGTTGTTCCAAAGCATTAACGAATTCTTTTCGCCACGCCTCGTCCGAGTCCCGATGAGAGTAAGATATGAATACTTTCGCCGCTGTCATTGGGAATCTCCTTTTGATTTTGAAAATTCAGCCGTAACCCTTTGTCTGAGTTGATTGAAATAACTGTTAACTTCATTCAAATCAAGCAAGTTACGTTTTTTTAAAAATAACGGAACATTAGGTTTGGATTGTAATTCTTCTGAGGTCATTCCATGTAATAAGACAACAATTGGAATGCGCCGTCCCCATGCCACACCAATTTCAGCCCAAATGTAAGGCCGCTCTAATGCCCAAGGTGTAAGCAAAACCACAAGCTCATGAGCTTGCTGCAAGAAATCACGAATATCTTCTTCAAAATCCGCTCCAATATCTATCTGGGCTTCGTCCAAAAATGGCACTGCTCCAGATTCGGTAATTGCTCTGGCTATTTGCTTCGCCACCCAAGTATCCCTAGCACTATGGCTTACGAAAACGAGCAAATTGTTAGACACATTAGTTAACATGCTACAACTTCATTGCCTCATTGCAACCGCCTATCCACCCCCGCATCCCTCAACCGCCTTAGATACTCCCCCCACAATTCCTTTTGATGAATGCCTAAGTTATATAAAGTTTCCCAAGTAAAAATTCCACTATCATGACCGTCGCTAAAAGTCGGGCAGATGGCATAATTGCCAACCGGGCGGATGTCGGTGATGGTGACATTTTCCTTGCCGAGCTGTAGCACTTCCTGACCCGGCCCATGGCCCCTGACTTCGGCAGAGGGGGAATAGACTCGCAAGTATTCACAGGGCAATTCATAGTGGGAGCCATCGTCAAAACTGATTTCAAGAATGGCGGATTGTTGATGGAGTTTGATGTCGGTGGGAATGGGTGTGGACATAAGCTTATTTACCAGATTGTGAACTCGACTCAAGGGAATTCCATTATCTTTCCCCTCTCCCTAAACCTCTCCCCAAGGGGAGAGGGGATAACAGTACGTTACAGAATATACCGGCTCAAATCTTCGTCCTCGGCCAGTTCGCCCAACTGTTGATTGACATAAGCGGCATCAATCACGACCGATTGACCGCTCAAATCGGCAGCAGTGAAGGAGACGTTTTCCAAAAGACGTTCCAAAACAGTATGCAAGCGACGGGCACCGATGTTCTCGGTCTTCTCGTTAACATCGAAACTGATTTCGGCGAGGCGAATGATGCCATCTTCGCGAAACTCCAGCGTAACACCCTCTGTCGCCAATAGCGCCACGTATTGTTCCGTTAGCGAAGCATCCGGCTCGGTGAGGATACGCACAAAATCCGCAGCACTTAGCGCTTCCAATTCCACGCGGATGGGAAAGCGGCCTTGCATTTCCGGGATTAGGTCGGAAGGTTTAGACAAATGAAACGCACCGGAGGCAATGAACAAAATATGGTCTGTCTTCATCATGCCGTATTTGGTGCTGACCGTGCAACCTTCCACTAGAGGCAGCAAGTCGCGCTGTACGCCTTCGCGGGACACGTCCGGGCCACCGTAATCGGAGCGTTTACAAATTTTGTCGATCTCGTCTAAGAAAACAATGCCGTTCTGCTCGACCGACTCCACGGCCCGTAATCTGACATCCTCTTCATTCACCATCTTCGAGGCTTCTTCCTCACGCAGGTTTTTCAGGGCATCCTTAACCCTTAGTTTGCGGGTCTTTTTTCGACCCGAGCCAATATTTTGGAATAAACCCTGAAGCTGGCTGCTCATTTCTTCCATGCCCGGAGGGGCCATGATTTCAACGCCAATGGGGTTTGCCGCCAGTTCGATTTCTATTTCCTTGTCATCCAACTCGCCATTGCGCAATTTCTTGCGGAATTTTTTTCGGGTGGGCGATTCTTCCGTGCCTTCTTCATTTGACCAACCTTCTGCCGAAGGCAGCAAAACGTCAAGAACGGCTTCCTCAGCGGATAATTCCGCACGGGATTGAACCTTGGCCATTTCCTCTTGACGGGTCAATTTAACTGCGGCTTCCACCAGATCGCGGATAATAGACTCCACATCACGCCCCACATAACCCACTTCGGTGAATTTGGTGGCTTCCACTTTGATGAATGGTGCATGTGCAAGTCGCGCCAAGCGACGGGCGATTTCGGTCTTGCCAACACCCGTAGGCCCAATCATCAAAATGTTTTTCGGCGTGATTTCATCGCGCAAGGATTCTTCCACTTGTGAGCGACGCCAGCGATTGCGCAAGGCTATTGCCACGGCACGCTTGGCGTTGGTTTGACCGACAATGTGTTTGTCCAACTCGTGGACGATTTCTCTAGGTGTCATCTGGGTCATGCTTGGTTTTGTTCTTCTCGCGTATCCAACTCTTCGATGGTCAGGTTGTGGTTGGTGTAAATACAAATGTCAGCGGCAATGTGCAGCGCCTTTTCGACAATGTCATGCGCTGACAATTCAGTATTTTCCCAAAGCGCACGGGCAGCAGACTGGGCGAAAGGGCCACCCGAGCCAATGGCGATAAGTCCGTTTTCAGGCTCTATGACATCTCCAGTGCCTGAAATGATCAGGGATGCCTTAGAGTCAGCCACTGCTAGCAGGGCTTCGAGCCGCCTCAACATCCGGTCGGTGCGCCAGTCTTTGACCAATTCAACCGCCGCCTTGGTCAAATTGCCGCGCTGCTTTTCCAACTGGCCTTCAAAACGCTCAAACAGTGTGAAGGCATCCGCTGTCGCACCGGCAAACCCAGCGATCACACGCCCGTGGTAAAGCCTGCGCACCTTGCGGGCATTGCCTTTCATAACAGTATTGCCCAGCGTCACCTGTCCGTCGCCGCCGATGACCACTTGGTCGCCGCGACGGACAGATACAATCGTTGTACCGTGAAAATTCTCCACCTTTGGAATTCCGCATCTGTAGATTTAAAGAACTATGAATTTTACACGATTTGCCGGAAAGAGGCTGAATTTTCGGGTTTTGGACCCATGCCCAAATTAAGGAAACGAAAATCCACTTTGGGAGATAAGTGCGTTTGTGGTAGGGTAAGCACTATGAAAACTAGCCTATGCAAGTGAGTTCCAAAAAATGTGGGTCCAACACGAAATTTTATTGAATCCTCGCCCTCGGGGTTTTCACCTCATTACCGCTGAGTTAGTGGCGCACATGCCAGAGCTTTTCCGGTTAAAGGTAGGTCTTGCGCACTTTTTCATTCAACACACCTCCGCTTCGCTGGTCATCAATGAAAATGCAGACCCTGAAGTACGTATGGATTTGGAAAGTCATTTGCGGCGCATGATACCCGATGGGGCTGCGCATTTTCTCCACCGCGAAGAAGGGCCTGATGACATGCCATCTCATGTGAAGTCGTGTTTATTAGGCTCCGGCCTTATTGTGCCAATAGGTATGGGCAAATTATTATTGGGTAGCTGGCAAGGCATTTATTTGGGCGAACATAGGGAGCGTGGAGGTCCGCGATCAGTCATAGCCACCTTATATGGCGAAGTCAAGATGGCCTAGCAATAAAAACATAACTAAAGGGTAGCATTTTGATAAAATTAATTTTCATCTTTTTGTTTGCTGCGTTAACCCAGAATGCCTGTGCGGAGACCAGCATTTGGGATAAGCCAACGAGCGTTATGGATAGTCCTAAAGAAATCACCGTCTATCGCAGTCCAAGCTGCGGATGCTGCGGAAAATGGATAAACCACATGATAAAACATGGCTTCGTGGTAAATGATGTCCCATCAGAAGGGATGGACTCAATTAAAGAGAAATTGGGGGTTCCAAAGTCCCTGCAATCGTGTCATACCGCAGTGGTGGATGGCTATGTGGTGGAGGGTCATGTGCCTGCTGGTGACGTAAAAAAGCTGTTGGTCACTAAGCCGAAGGTCGTTGGTCTCGCCGCACCGGGAATGCCGTCAGGCTCTCCGGGTATGGAAATGGACGGCTCAAAACCGAACTTTTCAATACTTCTTTTTGACAAGCAAGGGAAAACTCAATCATTCCATGAATATTCTAATCAATAACTTTTTAGGTTAAGTCAATGAAGACAGGGGCTTTGCTGCTGGCCGGCGATATAGGCGGAACGAAAACCAAACTCGCACTTTATAACCTTGTCGGAGATCGCTTGGAAATACTGCGCGAGGATGTTTATAAAAGCATCCATTATGACGGACTAGGTGGTATTGTCATCGAGTTTTTAGGTGATTCAAACCCAGTACCGAATGCCGCATGCTTTGGGATTGCCGGACCCGTCAGTGACGGTCAATGCCGGACCACCAATCTGCCTTGGTTCGTTGAGGAAACTGAAATTTCCAATCAAACTGGGATACCCATTGTGCGCCTGTTGAATGATCTACAGGCAATGGCAATTGGGCTATCGAAATTGCCACCTGAAGAATTGGTGGAACTGAACCCCGATGCCCAAACTGCGGTTGGGAATATTGCCGTCATTGCCGCCGGCACAGGCTGTGGAGAGGCGATGCTGTACTGGGACGGTAAAATGCATCACGCTATCGCCACCGAAGGCGGTCATACCGATTTTGCCCCTAACACGAGAGAGCAAGAGGGCTTGTTGCGCTCACTCAGAATTAAATTCGGCGGCGGACATGTCAGTTATGAAAGAATCTTGTCCGGTTCTGGGCTCTATAACACCTATCAATATCTAGCCGAGGAGCGCGTCGCGCCTGAATCCCCATCCTTTCGGGAGGCAATGCTGGATGGTGAAGACCCGGGGAAAATAATCGGTCGACTGGCATTGGAAGAAAATGACCCGCTTTGCCGGGAGACTCTTCGCCTGTTTGTCCGCGTATACGGCGCAGAAGCGGGCAATTGGGCTTTAAAATCTTTGGCTCACGGCGGAGTGCTGATTGGAGGGGGAATAGCCGCAAAAATCCTCCCCGCCATCACCAATGGAGATTTCATGGCAAGTTTTCGTGACAAGGGGCGGTTTTCCGATTGGATGAGTACCCTTTCTGTAAAAGTTGCTCTGAATCAAGATGCCGGGCTGCTAGGAGCGGCCCAGCATGCAGTCAAACTCATTGCCTGAGCTTCACTGGCGATGTTTGCGTGTTACTTTTGGTTTATAACGGGATTTATAATGCCCAAACCAAGTCTACTGATTAAAAATTCTTGTGTTAATAGCTTTTGAATTAAGTACCTAGGTAATCAATTATGAGCACTACTCCCGATACCCAGAAAAACAAAACCATTCCCAGCCAGCTTCCCAATGCCTTGCGTTCAAACAAACGAAGTGGCAACAGACCGGGATTGATTTTACTCAAAGGCATTTTTTGGCTTGCCTTGATGACAGGCTTGCTTGTCGTTTTAGTCATGTATTACGAGATTGTCTGGGAATTCCTGGCGGGCAACATTTTCCCAGCCTTGCAAACCTTATTTGAATTGGCAGAAGGGGCTTTGGACACCTTATTCCTGTTTGTCGGAGTTGGCGCATCCTTCGCGCCCATGGCTACTGCTTATACGGGTTTCGTGCTGGCCTTGGGGATTATCTACTTGGTGTCCAGGCAAGGCATCAAGACTTACCAAAAAATCCAGCTTAAAAAACAGGAAGTCAGCCAAACCTACGCCAGCGCATGGGATGAGTGGTATGGGTCACTGAAAGATAAAACCAATAACTTAAAGGCCAATGCCATGGAAAGGCTGTTGAAATGGTGGACGTCCCTAGACATTTACAACAAAGTGTTCGCCGTCATATTCATAATCCTCATTGGCATACCGCTTTTATTGCTGCTCTCAGTGATTTTAGGAAATCTGTTCATCTTGGTCGCTGGCTTGCTTGGCCTGTTTTGACAAGCCTTAAGGCTGTTTTCTTTCGGGTCGTTGCCTGCGTTGCGTTTTAGGTCCGCGAAACCTGTTTTCGGCTTGTTTAACGGTCTGTTTATGGTTAGCTGCACTCGTCTGCTTAGCCGCGATTTGATGAATGAGAATTGCGGCTGTGGCTGAGACATTCAGCGATTGCACATGACCGCAACCGGGTATCAGCAAAGCCGCTTCACAAGCGTTAACGGTGTCATGGGGCAAGCCGTGTTCTTCGTTGCCCAAAACCAAAGCCAGTGGGCGAGGATCGGTCGGCAGCTTGTCCATTTCCACGGATCGCCCCCCTAAGGATGTCCCGACCACCCGATAATATTCTTGCAGGCGTTTGCAAACACGGGCAGCCCCAACAGCCCGGTAAACCGAAAGCAGCTCCAAGCCACCCTCCGCCACGCGGTGAGCCGCATCGGACAATCCTGCCTGCGCCGGATGGTCGGAAATCAGCAGATATTTGAGGCCAAAATAAGCCATGGTCCGAGCGATGGCTCCGAGATTATGCGGATTGCCGATACCATCCAATATGACGACTGGCTGACCCGATTGCGCCCAAACTTTTGCATCTTCAATGTCAAAATCGGGCACCACTCTAGGCACTGCTGCGGCAACCACTCCACCATGCAAAATCGTGCCTGAAATTTTTTGCAACTCGCTATCATCCACCAAACGATAGGGTCGCTGCATCTTGGCCATTTGAGAACAGAAACCACCCACGGATTTCTTCATTTTCTCGTCAAAATACAGCCGGATGACTTGGTGTGGATCACGTCGGAATAATGCGGAAACCGCCTGCAAACCGGCGATCTTAGCCAGCTTGTCGTGGAATTCTGAAACTTCGGTCACAGGATGGTTGTTTGGCTCAACAGAATGGTCGGTTTCGTCATCGGTGCGATGTGGATTATGATGGGAGTTACGGGGTAAGTGCGATTTCGGTTTATCTGATGTATTCATAAGGTTCACTGTCTCGCTCCCGGCCTCGTCCGCAGGGAGATCATCCACCCAGCGGATTGAGGCCGGTGGCATTCCTCATCGTGAGTGAAGAGGATGTCCTTTACGGTAGCCCTGACAGCTTGGAAAGTCAATTGTTGTTGTGCTTGGAAGATCGCTAATGCGCCTACAATCGACGGCCAAACGAAATATTTTTTCGAAAAATCAAACCAACGCTTATGACTCGTTTAGTATTGTTCAACAAACCATACGGAGTACTGACTCAATTCACCGATCAAGGACAAGGGCGAGCTACGCTGGCCGACTATATTCCTATCCCTAATGTTTATGTGGCTGGTCGGTTAGATCGGGACAGCGAAGGTTTGTTACTGCTGACTGACGACGGCAAGCTTCAAGCCCGTATCGCCGACCCAAAACATAAAACGCCCAAGGTCTATTGGGCGCAGGTTGAAGGCATCCCTGACGAAGCTGCTCTCGAACATCTGCGCAAAGGCGTCATGCTAAACGATGGTCCTACCCGTCCCGCACAAGCACGATTCATTGAACAACCGGAAATTTTATGGCCGCGCAACCCACCGATTCGCCATCGGGCGGCGATTCCAACCCATTGGATTGAATTGACTTTGCGTGAAGGGCGCAATCGTCAAGTTCGTCGCATGACTGCCGCCGTGGGCTTCCCTACCCTGCGTTTGATTCGCTACGCCATCGCCGAATGGACTTTGGACGGTTTGGCATCTGGGCAATGGCGGGAAGCAGCATGAAATCTTTCACTACCTTGAAAGGGGTTTCAACTCACCAAGAAGAAATCAAGAACTCAGTCTTTATCGCCTATGCGACCCGAGCGGAATCCCAAGAAAAAGCATTTTCATTCTTGGGGGAAGTCCTGTCACGTCATGCCGATGCCGCGCATTGTTGCTGGGCTTACCGCATTGCCAACCAATATCGATTCAGTGACGGCGGGGAACCAGGAGGCACAGCCGGACAACCCATTCTTCGCGCCATTGAGGGGCAAGATTTAGATCATGTCGTCGTGGGTGTGATCCGTTATTGGGGCGGCACTAAACTTGGGGCGGGTGGATTAATGCGCGCCTATGGAGGGACCGCTGCCGAAGCGCTTAGAAAGGCGGAAAAGCAAGTGGAATCCCCTCTAGTTACGATAATCATCGAAACCGGATTTGACCACATCAGTGCATTATATCGAACGCTTGATGCTTGCTCCGCCGAGGAGCGCATCGAAGATTATCATGAAAACGGCGTTCGCATGACGGCCAAACTGCCCGCCAATGAACTGGACCGTTTCCTGAACCAATTGCGCGACGGAACCAAGGGCCAGTTTCAATTGATTTCGCCTCGCCAAAACACTTAAACCTATTATTTTGGAGAAAACTATGAAACTGACATCGATTGTTTGCATTTGCGTTTTACTATTTTTGCAAGGATGTTCCACTGCCCCGATGCAATGGACCCAAGAAACCTTCGGCACACCTCCAGGCTATGTAAAAACCTTCAATATGGTTCCAAGGCTGGATAGCTGCGACCCGGATGCCTATATTGATGGATACCGTTTCGGCTATATGACAAACTGGAACCAAACCATTAGCAAATCTATGGAAAGCTACGATTTGGCATTAAAGCAAAACCCTCAAGACCACCAAGCCCAATCCAAATATGCATTCTACAAAAGCAAGCTCTTCAATATGGACAGCGTAAACCAAAAAGAAACTCGATTTGGCTTTGTTCCGCCATCCGTGACCTGTGAATCTGACAGTTACGCGATGGGACGAGGCCAAGGTTCAACAGATGCCATCCGCGATGCCGAAGCGATCCGCGCCCCGGAAGCGAAATAAGCATTTATGAATGCCGACAAACGCCGTCAAATTTTCAAACGCCTTGCCGAAGCCATCCCAGAACCCACCACCGAACTGAATTATTCCAGCCCGTTCGAGTTATTAGTCGCCGTGGTATTATCAGCCCAAGCTACAGACAAAGGCGTCAACAAGGCGACAGCCAAATTATTTCCAGTCGCCAACACCCCACGCGCACTGATTGAATTGGGCGAAGACGGTTTGAAGGAGTATGTCAAAACCATCGGATTATTTAACAGCAAGGCAAAAAACATCATCGAACTCAGCCGCTTGCTACTGGAAAGGCACGGAGGCGAAGTACCTAATACACGCGAAGCATTGGAAGCCCTGCCAGGGGTTGGCCGCAAAACCGCCAATGTCATCCTCAACACTGCTTTTGGGCAGCACACCATAGCCGTGGACACCCACATTTTTCGCGTGTCCAACCGTACCGGGATTGCGCAGGGAAAAAATGTATTGGAAGTGGAAAAAAAGCTGGAACGTCATGTTCCCAAAGAATTTAAGAAAGATGCCCATCACCTACTGATCCTGCATGGGCGCTACACTTGCATCGCCCGCAAGCCGCGTTGCGATAGTTGCGTGATTGCCGATTTGTGTGAATTTCCAAGCAAAACAGAATTATAGTCAATATGACTGGAGCGTCAAAGCTTGCTTTGACAGGCGAAGCAAGCTTCGCTTATTCATACTTATGTCAAAGTAAGCCTCATGTCAAAGCAAGCTTTGACGCTCCTAAACCTTGACGATCCAGCGTGACATGGTTTGTCTGTTCTTGCGTTGCACCTACACTAGCACTAAACAAATTCGCTCCATTATGTGAGAATAACCCTGTTGGAGCTATCATCGCACCTTTGCCCAATTCAATGGTCAAATGGCGTGTGTGAAAGCACAAAGCCCCAAAAATCAATAATCACCTAAGAGGACACTCATGAAAAAAGACAAGAAATCCTTGGCCGCCTTTGTTGGCGCGAGCATCGTCACCTCCCTGTCCGCCGGAGTCGTCAACGCAGCGGAAAATCCTTTCGTGCTGAAAGACATGGCCCAAGGCTACATGCAAGTCGCAGAAGTCGTCCCTTTTTCGGGTCAGGCCGCTGCACCAGCCGCTAAACCTGCAGAAGCAGCCAAGCCCGCCGCAGAAATGAAATGCGGCGCGGAAATGATGAAGGGCAACCCGGAAATGAAATGCGGCGCTTCCATGATGAAAGGCATGGATGCACCTGCGCCTGCTGAAGCAGCGAAAGCCGTAGAAAAAAAATGTGCTGGCATGAAAATGGAAAAGCCAGCCACCCCCGAAACCAAGTAAGCTCCTGCCAATCAGGCCGGGCCCGTCCGGCCTGATTGTTTTTCCAACAACAATGAACCCACCTAACTCCCTATTACAAGGCTCCGGGCTTGGCCTTAGGCGCGATTTCGCCGAAGAAGTCCTGAATAATCCTCCCTTCGTCGATTTTTACGAAGTGGCCCCGGAAAATTGGATGCGCTTTGGCGGAAGGCTAGGCAAACAATTTCGCGCCCTAACCGAACGCTTCCCTTTTGTCTGCCATGGCCTGTCGCTATCCTTAGGTGGCCCTACTCCGCTGGATGAGGATTTTCTGCTCGAATTAAAATCCTTCCTCCACGATCATCAAATCGCCTTATATAGCGAGCATTTGAGCTTTTGCGGTGACGACGGCTTGCTCTACGACCTGATGCCGATTCCATTCACTAGTGAAGCCGTGGATTATGTCGCAGCCCGCATACGCCGAGTGCAAGAACTATTGGAACAACGGATTGCCATCGAAAATGTCTCCTACTATGCTGCACCGGGCAAGGAAATGGAAGAAATCGACTTCCTCAATGCCGTGTTGCACGAAGCCGATTGCGGATTGTTGATAGACATCAATAATATTCACGTCAATAGTGTGAATCATGGCTATGATGCCGAAGAATTTTTGAATGCCATACCCGGTGAACGCATCGTGTATGCCCATATTGCCGGTCATTATGTCGAAGCGCCGGATTTCCTCGTAGACACCCATGGAGCCACGATTATCGACCCGGTATGGAAACTACTCGATACCGCTTATCAAAAGTTTGGCGTATTCCCTACTTTATTGGAGCGGGATTTTAATATCCCACCCCTCGCCGAATTGATGAAGGAAGTGGAAACCATAAGGATGATTCAAAATGCTCGATTAAGCTCAAACGCCAAAATAAATCGATTGAACTTTGACTCCCTGCTTACGGGCTAACCTATTGACACATTACATGACATTGTTTTTTTACTCCCCTCCCCCTCACAGGGGGAGGGGCCGGGGGAGAGGATCTTGGTTTGGTTGAAATGGCGACAAACCCATTGCAATCAACCCGATTCCCCTCTACTAAATCCCTTCCCCCAATAGAAAAAGGACTTGTAAAAATAAATTAGCCACTTGTAGGGGATAAAGACAATTATCTGATTGAAACCGCCATGACAAAACCAAACTTCCAACAAACCCAATATGCTTTCGCCGCCTACATCCGCGACCCGCTGCATAACCCCGCTCCGCTTGATGTCAAACCGGAACGGGTCGCCATGTACCGTGAATTGTTCTTCAATAACATCAACAATTTCATCAGCACCAGCTTCCCGGTATTAAAAACGATACTGGACAAATCCCATTGGCTGGAATTGACGCAAGATTTTTTCGCCCGTCATCGCAGCACTACGCCTTTTTTCTCCGACTTCGCCGAGGAATTCTTGAAATACTTGCGAGAAGAACGCAATAACCCGCAAGACCCGCCTTTTTTACTAGAACTGGCGCATTATGAATGGGTGGAATTGGCTTTGGAACTTGCCGAAGGCGAAGCGCCATTACCGAGTTTGGCGCTAGAACAAAACCCATTGGACTGCATGATTACCCTGTCCGATGTGGCTTGGCCCTTGGCTTATCATTTTCCAGTGCAGCGGATTAGCCGCGACTATCAACCCACCGAACCGCCTCCCGAACCGACTTTATTAGTGGTTTATCGTGACCGCGAAGACAAGGTGCATTTTGTCGAGCTTAACCCCCCAACCTACCGATTATTGCAATTATTGGAAACCGAAGGCAGACTACCAGCCAAGCAATGCCTATTACAAATCGCAACAGAAATGGGTACGAGCAATACCGATTCCATCTTGACGTTTGGCGCGGAAATCATTCGGGATTTGGCAAACAGAGGTGTGCTGGGTGAGGGATAATGTATTAGCCTTGATCGTCTAAGCTTGGAGCATCAAAGCTTGCTTTGACTAGAGATTGGAGCGTCAAAGCTTGCTTTGACTTAGAGATTGGAGCATCAAAGCTTGCTTTGACTAGAGATTGGAGCGTCAAAGCTTGCTTTGACTTAGAGATTGGAGCATCAAAGCTTGCTTTGACTAGAGATTGGAGCGTCAAAGCTTGCTTTGACAAGAAATAGTGCTAAACCGAAACATCGGAGCAACCAACGATGAGCAACCCCGCACCCGTCTTATATCAACCGACGCTTTATGAACAATTGATCGACTTGCCGGAAAACCTGACTGGCGAGATTATTGACGGCGAACTCTATACCCAACCGCGTCCGGCGGGGCGGCATATCGAAGCGGAAAGCGTATTGAGTATGCGCATCGGCCCACCCTTTAGATTTGGTGAGGGTGGACCCGGTGGCTGGTGGATTATAAACGAACCGGAAATCCATTTTGAACGCGATACGGTTGTCGTCGTCCCGGATTTGGCGGGTTGGCGGCGCGAGCGGATGCCCAACATCCCCGACGATCATCGCTTTGAAGTCGTCCCCGATTGGGTTTGCGAAATCCTCTCGCCTTCCACTGGAAAAAAAGACCGCATCAAGAAACTGCCGCTTTACGCCCGTTACGGTGTTGCCCATGCTTGGCTGGTCGATCCTCTAGCGCAGACTTTGGAAGCCTATACGCTCACGGAGGGTAAGTGGATGCTGGTTGCCACACTGAAAGACGATGATCCGGTTAGCGTCGCACCATTTGATGCCATCACTTTTTCGCTTGCCGATTTGTGGGTGTGATGATGTTGTTGGTTGGCTACATGTTCCAGCTTGTTTTCATTATTTTCATCTCGTTTTTTACAAAAACAAGCTTGGTTTTATGATTTCCAACCAGTTTTCAAAAAAACAAGCTTGCTTTTGATAAAAACCAATTGGTTTTTGGAAAAATGAAGCTTTCTTTCAGAAAATTCCAGTCGGTTTTTCGGAAAAACAAACTGGTTTTTGGAAAAACCAATTGTTTTTTCTAAAATCAAGCTTGCTTTCGTCAAATTCCAATTGGTTTTTGGAAAAATGAAGCTTGTTTTCAGAAAATTCTAGTCGGTTTTTTGGAAAAACAAGCTGTGTTTTGGAAAAACCGGCATCAAATTCCCGCAAACCAATCGCTATTTTCATCAATCCAAGCCATCTAACAAAAAACCTCCAGCAATTCTCATTATGGTCTGAAGCACTATGGCTTAGGCATTGTAATGTCATCGTTCCAAAAGAAAACCTCACGCAACGACGCAACGGCGCAACGTAAAGCGGCTCTTCGTTGCGTCGTTGCGCCGTTGCGTGAAACCTTTTGTTGCTGTCTTGGCGCTGAAAAGTTTACGCCAAACTGAGAATTGCTGAAAAACCTCTTGGTTACTTGTGAAATCTTGTCGATTATGTTATGAAGTGACTTTCACTCACCCAAAAACAAGCATTTTTTTTCTGTGACTCCAGAAGGAATAGAGCAATGTCGCAATTTCCCAAAACCCGAGCCGAAATCCTTGATTTGGCCCAGAAAGTATTGAATGGCTTCGTCAATCATCCCGATATTTTCACCAACCCGCCCTTTGATCTCGACACTTTCCGACAATGCATACAAGCCGATTATGGCTTGCATGATGCGGCAGCCAGCTTACAGGCGGCTTTAGTCGATGCACTCGATAAAGCCAGTCATTCAACCGATCAAATCGGCGAACAAACCCGAACAGCCGTTCGTTATGCCGAGAATTTAAACCTGACCGAGGAACAATTGGCGTTGATCGGTTGGGGAAGCCGAGCCACCCCAACCCCGCAAGCAATCCCCGGACAAACTCGCAATTTGGAAATCGCCAGCCATGGTGAAGGGGCAGTGGAATTGCATTGGAAATCCCCGAATGATGGCGGCAAACCCTCATCGTACAAAATCTATCGGCGTGAACTGCCCGACGGGGAATGGATGCTGGTGGAAAGCATCGCTTCCAAATCCGTTGTCTTGTCCAACCAGCCACGCGGCAAACCCTTGGAATACAAAGTCGTGGCGATGAACAAAGCCGGCGACGGGGCGGAGAGCAATATCGTCGTGGTGACTTTGTAGTAAGATCAAAGATAGACAATTGTGATTCCCATCGGGTGATGGGAATCAGAAGAAGGTATGCGCGTTTGCATTCGTGTGGGCAAATGACTTTATCGTTTGCCCATGCTGAACGGAACCTCCATACCTTCGGTGAATGGTGGGCAAGCTAAAACGCTTTACTACCCTACAAGCCCATTATAATATTTCCGTGATAACAAGGTGCTAAGTTTCAATGTTTGGTGTAAGTAAAAAAAACGTTCTTCCAAAGTTATGAGTGAAGCATGAATTGCTATAAAGAGAGTTTGCCAATAAATTGTCCTCCTCTGTCTTCTCTAGAAAATGATGATTCACTTATTTTATACAGAGTTGTAAATACTAACATACTTTCTGAAAGTGATTTTTTACCCTATTCAAGACTTTATCCAGATAACCCAAGATATAAAACTTGCTGCGATGCTCATGGTGTATCCTTTTACTCTAATCCTGAAGTAGCAAAGAATAAATGCTTGGAAATTTATAAGAAAGGTAAAAAGCTTGGGGTTTTTATAGCTAAGGTTAAATTTAAATTAAACAATCTAGGAAAATACAAGTGTACCGAACAAACTGCACATTGTAATTTTTGGTTTTATTCAATAACCAACATTGAATCTGATTTAGAATATTTAGAGCTAGTGAATATCTCATATGACAATAGATAATAGTGTTATCGATAAATACAAAGTGGATGCACTTATATTTTCAAAAAATAAAACAATAGAATCATTGGATTTTGAGGATATTCCTGTTTTAGTCGTTGAAAAAGACTTGTTTGGAGGATTATATTTAAGTTATTTAGATAGTTATATTAATGAATATATTGAACAACGCATTCTCATTAAAATTACAAAAGCACGATTGCAACAAGTAAAGAAGGGGTCAATCTCCATTAGAACTGCATTTAATTCCCCAGAGTCAGATGATGTTTATTTAGTCCGTTTTAGAGAGGATACAGGCCAAGTAGACTGCGTCTTTTTGATTCCTTCCGGTGTTTTTTCAGAAATAAACCCTATTAGTGAGTCATATGAGATAAAAATAACTGATTCTACTGAAATTGCGCAAGAACAAAGAGAACCTGAAATATCTTTTAATAAAGATATAGAACGTTTACTTTCGTCTGTATCTGAAAATCAGAAAACTCTAGAAGCTAAAATAGACAAAAATAATGTAAAATTTTTATCGATTTTAGTAGAAATTATAATCAAATTACAAAACTCTAAAGATAGTCAGATGATAAGAAGCTTAGATTTGGATAATACGGTGAAAAATTCTAATTACTCAAATAGAAACATTTCTGGAGGCAATTACTAATGTCAGAAACAAGCCTTGTAGATATTTTGAATTCTAATGATGATGGAATTAACCAAGAAACGCTTATGCGTATTTTGTCTAAAATTAAATTAAACTTAGAAGATGAGAAGCTTGAAGATTATGGAGAGGATTATATTAACAAGTTAAGATCATTAAATGAAGCTTATAATGATAAAATAGAATTTAAACCTGGACAATTAGTAGTATGGAAGGATGGTCTAAAAAATAGGAAATTTCCATATAAAAATCAACCCGCTATCGTTGTTAAAGTTTTAGAGACCCCTTTATATGTAGATAAAGATTCGGGAACTCCTTATTTTCAAGAGCCTCTTGATATAGCTTTAGCTGTAATTGGTGGAGAAAAAAGTGAATTTCTAATCTATTATTATGATAAAAGAAGATTCCGGTTGTATGCCACGGAATAAAAATTAAAGCCAAATTAAGGTATGCCGGTTTTCAACCCTTAACCCGTAAGGCGGATTCGGAGGGCCGTAGAGCGCAATAGCGGCTCCGCTGCGTATTGTGCCGAATGGTTAAAAAGTCAAGTAGGGTACGCCGTGCATACCTTCAGGATTGGAATGGTACGCACGGCATACCCTACTTGGCTCCTTTATAGCCAAAAATAGCCGGATCGATTTATGAAAGATATTTTTCTTTGCCACGCCTCGATAAATAAGGATGCAATTGCGCGTCCTCTATTCTCAGCACTACTCTCAGAAGGACTTGATGTCTGGTTTGATGAAGCTGAAATTAAATGGGGCGATTCAATCTCAGCACTAATACAGCACGGACTAAGCTCATCGCGTTATGTGCTTGTACTTTTAACTCCCGAATTCTTGGATAATCCTGGAAAGTGGCGGTTTGAAGAGCTTAATGCAGCTTTAAGCTCACAAATAGACTCTGGTCGAACCTCTGTATTGCCAATTGTTTACAAAGTTAACCACGATAAGCTATGCAAGCACTTACCGTTCGTAGCATCTCGTAGATACGAATCTATAAATGACGATTCCGATATTGCGCGAATCGCTCATACAGTGAAAACTCGAATCGTAGAATCGACGCGACCCCTTTTCCTTGTTCGCACTGATGTCGATCCCACAATAGGGAGCGTTGAGAGTAGGATCGCTTCCACCCGGACATCTTTATATATCTCTGGAAATGACTGTAAATATGTTGCGGAATCGTTATCACCACATATTGAACAAGGACTTACTAAAGGAATTAAAGTCAAAATTTTATGTGTTGACCCTTTCTCGTCCGCCGTTGAAATGCTACCAAAAATAGACCCACGATTCCCCACAGCAGAATCGTTTCGCGAATCAATGATCGGAGTAGAATCGAAACTTCTTGGAATGGTCAAAACATATCCAAATTTAGAGCTACGTTATTTACCAATACTTCCTTCAATTGGATTCTTTATGACTGACCCAGATAGAGAATCAGGCATAATAAAAATCGAATTATATCTGGCTCAGCCATTTGAACCGCTTGATTCAAGACCTCACATAGTTATTAACGGGGCAATGCGAGAATGGCGAGAATACTTTATTAAGCAGTGGGAAAACTATTGGGCTATGAGCCGTATAATTTTACCGCATGATGATAATAAATTGATTTTACGCACTGAGCAAATAAATACTGCGTAGGATGCGGCAAGCTAGGGCCGTAGGGCGCAATAGCGGCTCCGCCGCGTATTGCGCCGAATGGGTAAAAAGCCAAGTAGGGTACGCTGTGCGTACCATTCCAATCCAAAAGGTATGCACAGCTTTACCCTACTTGGCTAAAGAGGAACCATGAACACCGAAACCGTGATGACTGAAGAACAACTGATCCGTCAAGCAATAGATGCCCTAATCGAAAGCTTGGGCATAATGGAGGCAACCCGCTTTCTTGCCATCAAGCGCGAAAGCCGCCTAGAATCTGTGGAAAGGCATAGATTATGGCAAAGCGAGTTGGATAAAGATAAGTTCTTTGAAGAAGTTTTCATCCGTGGGAAATGAAATAAGCGGATTGAGGTGCAAAACCGTTTTGTGTAGGATAGCGCAGGAAGCGCAGACAAATTCTTGGAATACAAAGTAGTTGCGATGTTCAAACCGGCGACGGGGCGGAGAGCAATACCATCGTGGTGACTTTGTAATAAGATCAACATTAAAGAAATCTGATTCCCATCGGGCGGTGGGAATCAGAAAAAAGTTAGGTGTATTTGTAACGTCCAATAGTCCTATTTGCTTTGTTTATTTTTTTAAAACAATAATCGATTTATGGTGGCATGTTTATACACCGATTTGTTAAACATTAGGCTACAGTTATTTAATAATTAGCATTTATTGTATAAATAATTCAATTAGTTTGTGAGTCGTTCGCAATGGTACGTTTTAAATACTCTTTGACATTAGCAGTAGAGACACATGGGATGTTTATCCCAATGTGGTTTTTCGCCATTTCATTATGCTTGTTGACCGATAAATTCAACCCATTCAAAGGGTTGATTTATTATATCTGCAATATTCTAGGATTTTTGCTGGGATGGTTTGTCGGTCTCGCCCTTTTTATTGCTCTTGTAGAGTGGATGCGTAAGAGAACAGTTTGGGCGGGTGATTGGGAAAGATATTTTGGAAATGATGAAACATTTCTTCTTAATTTTGATGAGTTAGGATGCATTGTTATAGGTCTAGCTGCAAATATTTTGTTTATTTTCACATCTGTAAGTGACTACATTAACAACTCATCTTTAGAAGGTTTTACAAAATCATCACTATTCATAATTGTTATTTTCGTTTTACAGGTATTTGCATATAATAAAGGTTTAAAACGGAAAACCAGCAAGTAGCCAGCCCGGTAGGTCCGTAGGGCGCAATAGCGGCTCCGCCGCGTATTGCGCCGAATGGATAACAAGCTCGCGGTTGCGGCGGTTCAAGGCATGGATTATCTGCTTACTTGGAATTGTCGGCATATTGACAACGCTACCAGGAAACCCATAATCCGTGCTATCTGTGAAACTGCCGGGTATTCCTACCCTGAAATCTGTACTCCCATGGAGCTTTTACCAGAGGAAAATAATACCGATGGTTAGCGATGAAATTATTATTGAGGTTTGGCGAAACCGAGACGCTTATGCTGCCCGTCATCACGACAGCCTAGCCAGCGTAGCCCGGATGAAGCCGCTTTGCGGCGTAATCCGGGATAATCGTGGGCTAAACCCGTATCCGCTTCGCCCTCCGACTTCGCTCAGGACTGGCTTCATAAGGGCTACAAACCTGCCATAGTCCTGTGTGTTTATGAGGTAGGATTAAATCAATGAATATAAGCTTTGAAAAAATTGCCGAACAAGCATTATGGAACTTTCGATAAGTGACGAAAAGACTAAAGAACTTCTCACTGAGGTTGTGCTTGAGCTTCTGAAGACGAAAAGGAATGTTTTATATGATGTCGTTCTGGAAACATTAGAAGAAGTTGGATTAGCCAACGCTATTGTTGAAGGAAGGAAAAATGAATTCGTTTCTGAAGAAGAAGTTTTTTCCATTATTGACTGCGCGTCAACGTGAGAATTTGTGAATACCATTGGTATGAGCATTATGGCATTGGCAGATTTGAAATCAGTGAAGGTAGTCAGATAAAGATGATTGTCAAACTTAAATCAAACACTCAAAATCATACCGATCTTTCCGTGAATCAACCTTATTTTGTCATAGGCATAGAAGCTGATGACTACAGGCTATTAAATGATGCAGGGAAACCGTATCTTTACCCCCATGAATTCTTCGATGTCATCGACTCAACTCAGCCTATTGATTGGATCACACAATACGGCGAGGATAGCGAACAGTATTCCTACCCTGAGCCATTAAATGAGGTCGGTTTTTTTGAGGATTTATTTGAACAACAGCAAGAAAAAATTTCAATATTTTGGCATGTTGTCAATCAAACATTATCAAAAGCCGCATGAATTGATTGCAGAAGCTATAATAACACTCCAAAAAAGCATTTCTTGGATGATGAAAATATACCTTGACATGTGATTATACCGAATGGCAGCAAACACTTTTGCAGAATGAAAGTGTTGACGAAGTATTCGATATGGCGAAAAAGCATACTGAAGTAGTCTTTACCGGAAAATAGGGGCGCTGGAAACGGCATTTCAACATACTACTTTTTCTTCCTGCCTGTCTGTGCCAATAAGCGCTTGACTGATTCCACCCTTTGTCGCTCCAACTCCCGTGCAGCTTCCTCCTCGGCCTTGCGTTCAGCCTCTTTGCGTTTGACTCTCAGCTCCCCGGTAATGGGGATGCCGACTGGCTCCAGATTAGCTTTAGCCAGCAGTCGATCAATCGCACCCCAGCGTGGCGGTTGAGCGAACTCCTTGACCAGCCGAAGGTTTAACGCCTCGTAGACGGGTAGCCAGATTTCTTCTTCGGCAGTTTTGCGGCGTATCGACAATTCCGGGTTGAATTGATACCAGCCTTGTGTAACCCGCCAAAATAAGCGTCGGTTGTAGGCATAGTTTCTGTCCACTTCATTGCGCGACAACACATTGGACAGGTGGGCGCGTTTGTTGCGCTCGGGCCTTACCACACTGGCCGGTAGGTGCTGCCATGCATCCAGAATGGTGCCGGTGTCGAATGCCGCCCAATCGCCGTAGTCAAAGGTATGGAAACGAGCAGGGAACAGTACCCATAAGGTTTGGAACAGGAAGTATTCAGTCAAGTGTTTGTCGATGCGCACCAAGCGTTCCCCAACCTGAACGTCAATGCTAGACGGTGCAATGAGTTCATAAATCGCCGCAAATGTGTTTTTGGCATAATGAGGATCGCGGAAGGCTTCCCGCATCGCCCAATGCAAGGCATTCCGGCCTAAATGGTCGACAGCATTCGGGTTGGCCCCGCGCTCCAACAGGGTTTCGACTAGGCTTACATTACCGACGGCGGCGGCGGCCATCAACGGCGTCAGGTTCATCGGTGTGCGGTGGTCTACGCCATGCCGTTCGCATTGTTTGAGGATGTCCTTGAAGCTTTTCGCGCAATACGGAACCAGATGCTTGCGGCCAAAGGTATGGAGTTGGTCATGGTAGGATTTGGCCGGTTCGTAATGAGCTTCTTCGACCAAATAATACGCCAAGACTTCTTCGCCTTGGCTACAGGCGTATTCGTAGAGTTGCTGCTTGAATTTAGAGCCATGCACCTGTTCCCTGAACACCTTGACCAAGGCTTCCCGCAGACGCAGCTCGTCGAACACCAGCCAAGGCACGGGAGTTTCTTTGAGGATGCCCTTGCGGATCGCGTCGGCCTGCTCTTGCTTGCCTTGCAATTCCAGCTTGTGGGCTTCCCTTTGCCAGTCGTCCAAGGTCGAATTCCTTGATGTCACGTCCACTTTGTCGCCACTGACCTGCAAACCCAGTAAATTGAGCAAGCCATGGCGGGTATCAGATTCGATCAAGTAAACGTTTTTGATTGCCCGTGTCAGCGCGACGTACAAGGCGTTGACGTAAAACTTGTAGACTTCCAGCGATTTGTCGGCCTTGTCCTTGGCTCGGCGGTATTCCAAATCGTCGCTTGCCAAGTCGGCGGCGGTGACTCCATCAACCAGTTCGGCAAACTCCGCCCGGTGGTCGGAGAGGAAGCGATACAGGATGATGTTCTCGTATTCCAAGCCCTTGGCCTCGTGGATCGAGAAAATCAGCGGGGTCTGGAAGTATTTTCGCGCCTGGCCCTTGTCTTCGTCACGCATCACCAACACAGCAAATTGGGTCGAGCCTTTGGTTTTTTGGTTAAGTTCCTTTTTCACCGCGTCCTTATCGTTCAGTACAGTCACCGAACCGGTTTCCCCCGCGACCGCGTCCACCAAGAAGTTGCTCTCTCGGTCGATGGAACCAAAGCGCTTGTGTTTGATTTTGAGCAGGGTGTTGGCGACCCGCGTGGCTTCTTGGCTGTTGCGGAAATTGGCGCGTAGCACCTTGAGTTCCTGCCGCATCGCCAAGTCAGGGTCGCGCCAAAACAACGACTTGACTTTGCCCCAAGAGAAGAAGTTGGGGTGGACAATCTGGTTGGAATCGCCGCAGAGCAGGAAGTGTCCGGGCTTTTTGAGTGTCTTCAGAATCAAGGCCAGTTGCGCATTGGTCAGGTCTTGCACCTCATCGACAACCACGAAGTCATAATGCGGTTTGGCCTCGATGCGCCACTCATGCGAAAGTAGGTTGAGGTCGTAGAGTCGGGCTTCAGCCAGCCAGTCGCGGTATTTCTCAAACAATTCATACAAGCGGCCCCGTTCACCAACCGGAAAGATGGATTGGCGCACGCCTAACTCACGATAAGCTTCAAGCGATAGCACCCCTTCGGCGGAGGCTGCGATCACGCCCCGGATTTCTTCAAAGGCTTGATGGGCATCGATGGCTTTGAATTGTTGGCGCATCCGCCCAAACCAGCCGGCAAAATCCCGCCATTGGGCTTCGCGACCTTTGGGAACCCGTATGCTTTCGAGGAATTCGCGGAACGAGAAGAACGTGGCATCCTGACCTTCTTTCTCAAAACCATGGGAGTAATAAAGATCGCGGGCGCTTTGTGCAAGATAGGCGGAATGGGTGACATACAGCACCTCGCCCTCGGTGTGCTTGAGCTTTTCCAAGGTCAACGCGGTCTTGCCACTGCCAGCCGAACCGACCACGATCAACGGCGCAGGCAGGCGGTAGACCATCTCCTGTACATCGTCAAAAGAGATGACCTTGTCGAGCAGATGGATTTCGCTCCGCTCAGGGTGGACATAGCGAACCGGTTCCGCATCTTTAGATGCTTGCAAGGCTTCAATCGTCGGCAGTTTGTCGTCATCGACCTCCGCGCCGCGCAAGAACCTGGATTTGTCGTAGGCGTGGTTCTCAATAACCTCCAACATCAACGCATACACTTCGCCGCCATGGCTGACGATGGAAAATAGTAGCCGGTTGGCATAATCCAGCTTGGCCCGGTAGAACCGGCCATGGGTGACATGGCTAAGTTTTTTTACGTCCGCCGTGCGGAAATCATCCCGTGCGATGGCCTCCGTGACTTTTTTGTAGGTGGCCTTGTGCCGCGAGGTGTCAATTCCGGTGTATTCTAGGATCTTCATGTCACTTTTTTGTGCTGTCTGGCAGGGTCAGATTTGCAAAGTGTTAGGGTGTCCATTAATAGTAACATATTCTTCTTTTTCGACTGGAACTTGAAAAGACAATGATCTCAATCACACTGAAAAAACCTATCCTGTGGGCTATGACGATCATCGCACTCTTCGCTGCGACTACCCCGTCAGGCTCGGAAAAAACCATGCACAAAGCCGAAGATACTCCACAGCCGACCTTTAACTTCAACCAATATTTAGTCGCCAAACCCCATTTCACGCTGCCATTTTACTTGTTCAATGGCCACATACTGATTGATGGTGCTGTCAATGGCAGGCGAGGAAAATTCCTGTTCGATACCGCAACTGAGTTCCCGTTTTTACTCAACAATCACTTCTTGTCACTATCCAAGGATAAACTCATTGGGCAGGGGTACGCGACTTCTGGTCAGAAAATAGTGATTTACACGCAAACTCGCGCTATCGCAAACATCGAAATCGCCAACCAGATTCGTTTTAAAAACGTACCCTCCCTGCCGCATAATGATTTCAGTTTCATAGAGCAGGCATACACCCCCAATTTCCTCGGCATGATCGGCCACGGTTTCAACAACAACTATCTTTTTATGATCGACTATGATGCTCAAACGATTGAGTTCCATGGCCTAAACCAAGATAAGGCTGTTCTCGCCAGCCTCGTCGATCCGTCGCGAGTAATCGCCACACTGGCGTTCACCCCCACGGGTGTCGATGGGAAAATGCCCGAAATCGAACTGCGGATGGGTGATATAACCATCAACGCATTTTTTGACACAGGTAGTGCCGGTAGCCTGGAATTGACAGAGTCCATGAAAAAGACGCTGGAAGACCGGGGCAACCTGATCCTTACCGCAAGAGAACACAGTTATGGAAGCTATGAAACCCATGTGAGCGCTACCTTGAAGGGGATCAGTTACGGAACTCAAGACCTACACGATGCCAGCAACCTTACCTTCAAAATTGGAAAACAAAATCTACTAGGATTAGGCTATCATTTCCTTAAAAATTACATTTCAGTCTGGGATTACAAACACCATACGCTGACACTACTCAAACCATCGTAGTGGCGTAGGTTGATTTGCTGCCCTATCACAAGCCAACGAACATCATGGTTGGATCGTTTTTGGTAAACTGGGAACTAGGTTATTAGTTGAGCTTTGGTCTATCAACAGGGCAATCGCATTATCCAAAGGCAATGACTTTTCTAACACTGATCCAATGACGGAGGTTTGATTTCCTCTGGGTAATAGACGCGGCATTGGCTCAAATGGTCAAATGGCAAGAACAGTATTTTGACATGCCCATCAGCGTGAACATCGCCGCCTATCATTTACAATGCGACGGCTTCGCAATGAGGCTGCGCGAACGGTTTGCCGCCCACCCAACCATCCGGCCTGACCAGTTTGAACTGGAAGTGTTGGAAACGTCCGCCTTGGAAGACATGGGCAATGCCTCCAAGATCATGCAAGCCTGTTGTGAGGTTGGTGTGCATTTCGCCCCAGATGACTTCGGCACTGGCTATTCTTCGCTGATCTACCTCAAGCGCCTACCCGTGGACATTATTAAGATCGACCAGAGTTTCGTCTACGACATGCTTAACGACCCCGAAGACCTGTCCATTATCGAGGGTGTGGTAGGGCTGGCTAAGTCATTCAACCGTCAAGTGATCGCCGAAGGTGTGGAAACGGCAGGTCAAGGCGAGCGCCTGATGAGACTGGGCTGTGACCTGGCGCAAGGCTGCGCCATCGCCAGTCCAATGCCGGCAAGTGATCTGCCGGGGTGGGCGGCTGCTTGGACCGGCAAAATTTAGGGAGGTTGGGAATATAATGCACTCCTGCCTCACTTTCAATCACCCCGATTTAACTTGCCCTATGGTCTACAACGATGTTCAATAGGATTCTATTTCAATGATTTTCCATGCCGACACGGCATCCAACCAAACAATGCGAAAATGCCTTGGCAGTGACTTTGCCATGCTGTGCGGCTTGGGTTTTTTCAAGCTCTTGCTACATTTCTTTAGTAACCAGCAATACGGCTATTTCACAGACGAGTTTTACTATATGGCGGCCGGCGATCATCTCGAATGGGGATTTGCCGAAGGCACTCCCCTGACCCCGGCGATTGCCAGCCTGAGCCGGTGGATGCTGGGGGATTCCCTGTTTTCGATTCGCCTGTTTCCCGCCATCGCAGGGGCGTTCACCGTCATATTGACCGGACTCATCGCCCGCGAGTTAGGCGGGGGACGCCTCGCCCAAGCACTCAGCACAATTGCCGCCATCTTCGCACCGGGATATTTATTTCTCCATACGGTGCTGACGATGAATGCCTTCGAGCCTTTGCTGTGGACAACATGTGCTTATCTGGTCATTCGCATCATCAGGACGGGGCAAGTTAGCCTATGGGTTGTCGCTGGCATCGTGGCCGGCATTGGGCTGATGAATAAATTTTCGATAGCTTTTTTCATCGCCAGCTTGGTCACCGGAATATTCTTCACCCCAGCCAGAAAGATTCTATTCAACCGCTGGATAATATTAGCCGCCATTTTGGCGATTATCATGTTTACACCCGCTATTCTTTGGCAAATCGATCATGGATGGCCATTTCTGGAACACCAGCGAGAGTCCAATCTTTACGAGAAAAAAGGCTTTACCGAGTCCACTTTCGACTTGCTTGCACAACAATTTATTTGGACTAATCCGGGGTCAGTACCGCTTTGGCTCTGTGGGCTATATTATTATCTTGGCAGTCCTGCGGGAAAACCCTACCGCGCTCTTGGCTGGTCTTACCTAATCGTTGTTGGCTGTTTTATATTGTTCAAAGGCCGGTTTTATTATCTTTTCCCGATCTATCCGATTTTATTTGCTGCTGGTGCGGTTTTTTTGGAACCGGAGCTACAACGCCCGGCATGGAAATATGCCTCATTCGCCCTCCTAATCGGCAGTGGTTTGGTATTCTTGCCGGTTGGTTTGCCCGTCTTGCCAGTCGAAACCTTGATCCGCTACTCCAACGCCGTTTACCAACCACCCAGCCTTTCCCGGTTCAATGTTTATGACCCGACGCAAGCCCCTTGGCATTATCGGATCATGCTGGGATGGGATGAGGCGGTTGAGCAAATTGCCCAAGCTTATCAAAAGCTTTCCCCGCAAGATCGGGCCGAGGCGGGGATATTGGCTTGGAGCTATGACTATGCAGGCGCAGTAGACTTGCTGGGAGCGCCTTACCATCTGCCTAAAGCCATAAGCGGACATACCGGCTACTATTTTTGGGGCACGCGGGACTATTCTGGCAAGGTCATGCTAAGCCTTGGGGGCGACCTTAATTTCCTACGCCAAACCTTTAACAGCGTTGAACGGGTGGCCGTTGTCAAGCATGAGAAATCCGTCGGCAACAAAAGCGAACTTCCCATCTACCTGTGCAAGGACATCAAGCGTCCCTTGCAAGAAGTTTGGCCGGCTTTCAAATATTACTTTAAACTACCCTCCGAGAATTTCATCACTGGCAAAGAACAAATGTGAAGGCGCTTGATGCTCATGAACTTCTGGCAACTGAAATCGAATAATGATGAAAACGAAATTTAAACCCCGCAAACAAAACCAAGCCATAAAACCCCTCCTGCCCGAAGAACAAATCCGCTTTAATGCCCGTAGTGACCAACGCAAAAAACTATTGCCAAAAGCGGTGGCACTGGGAGTTTTATCGGGCTTGTTGGCGGTGGCTTTTCGGTATAGCCTAGATTATGGCGAACAAACTCGGGGCGAATGGCTACGCTTGGCCCATCAACACGAAACCATGGGCTTGGCGGCAGTGCTGCTGTTGTCAGCCTTGGCAACCATGCTGGCAGGCTGGATAGTCGCACGTTTTGCCCCCGAAGCATCGGGTAGCGGCATCCCTCATCTTAAAGCCGTGCTGCAAGGGCAGCGCCAATTCAACTGGCTTCGAGTAATTATCGTCAAATTTATCAGTGGATTGGTTGCAATCAGCACCGGGCTTGCCTTAGGCCGGGAGGGTCCGACCGTGCAAATGGGCGGTGCGGTGGGCCATGCCTTGGCACGAAACAAAACCGGGGATGACGGCGAGGCACGGATACTGGTTGCCGCCGGTGGAGGAGCGGGGCTTGCCGCAGCGTTCAATGCGCCCTTGTCAGGTTTGATGTTTGTGTTGGAAGAATTGCAGGAGAATTGCGCAACCGTGGTTTTTTTTGTGGCGGCACTGGCCTGCCTTGCTTCCGACATGATCTGTAGACAATTGCTAGGACAATTGCCCATTTTCCCGCTTGCCATCAACAATGCACCTTCTTTGTATTTACTCCCCGTCATTCTCCCATTGGGGGCTGTTTGCGGCATAGTGGGCGTGATCTTCAATAAAGCCTTGCTTGCCGGACAACGGCTGGTGGTTTTGCCGATGTTTGGACGCTGGGTTTATTGGGGGTTTTGGGGGGTGATCGTAGGCTTGATCGGTTGGTGGCGACCGGAAATGCTTGGCGGTGGGCAGCATTTGGCGAAGCATATCGTTGCAGGACAAACCATCCCACAGACGACGATCATCATTTTCTTCGTGGTGCGCTTTTTCCTGACCATCGGGAGTTATTCGACCGGCGTGGCCGGCGGTATTTTTGCGCCCGTGCTAGTCTTGGGTGCTTTGCTCGGCTTGGGCATGGGCGAATGGGCGATGGATTGGTTCCCGCAGATTCCCAATGATAAATTATCCTTCGCCGTGGTGGGCATGGCGGCATTGTTTACCGGCGTGGTCCGCGCCCCGTTGACCGGCATGGTTTTAGTGATAGAGATGACCGCCAATTACGAGTTGGTGCTGCCATTGTTCTTGGCTTGTTTTGTGGCGTTAACGGTTGCGGACAGCCTGCGCAATCTGCCCATTTACGAGGCTTTGCTGGAACGCGACTTGTTGCGTCACAAAGAGGATTCTTAATAGCTGATGCTACTGTCGAAAACACCCGCCGAGGCAGGCTAATTGCGACCTAATTTATCCCTTTTTCGGGGTGTGAAGCCCATACCAACCAAACCAATCGCAAACAGTGCCAAGCTCGTGGGTTCGGGAACATCGGCTTCGACTTTTATCAAATTAGGGTTGGCAGTGAAATCTTGCCAACTGCTGTTATAAATAGCATTATTGGTTAAAAAGCCTAACCCAGACCCAGAACTGTCAGTCGTGAAGTTCCAAGCTAAATTGTGACCCGACGCAACCCCCAAGCCTGAAAGTGCAAGATAATAGGTCGTATCTTTAGTCAAAGTGGTCAGATTTAATCCCGTCAAGGCGACATTGCCAACGCTCGCAACAATTCCAGTCGCATTAATGTTGGCATAATTGCCAATCGTAATTGGGGAACCGCTCTGACTATTGTAGATAAAAGCTTCAAAAGTATCACCCGAGCCTAAATTACTCCCAGATAGGTTCACCGTAACCATCAAATTGCGAATATAATCAGAATTCGGAGTTTTGAATGCTTGCGCCGCTAGATGAGATCCCGTCAATGCAGTGCCGTTTGTGGAAAAATTGCCGATATTGTTAGCTACTTCAATAATCTGTGCCGATACCGGCATGACAGCAAACAGGCTAATAACTAGCAAACACTGGGAAGGAAAAATTTTAATAGAATTCACAGGTGACTCCTTAGTTTATGTAATCAGGTTTCGATTCACAAAAAACCCAATTGCGGTAATAGACACAAAAAAATAAGTAGCTTCTAATTCAACTAGTCCGTTCGTTGTATGTTAGTGAATCTTCGATAGACCCAAGCAGTTACGCTACCCAACACAAGCCAAAAAACACCATTCGCTAGGGCTGTGGCAATCAAAAATTGATTTGCCAAGGATTCAGAGGCAGGGCCGACATAAAGGCCCGAATTGGGTGGGCCAATCCAATGCGGTATGATTAGTAGCAATAAACCGATCAGTTTGAACCATAGTTTGCCGGTAAAAACCAGTAAGACCAGGCCACCGGCAGAACACGACACGGTGAGTAGCCACCAAGATTGGCGGGCAATCAACGACCCCGACTCAGCACCCGGCAATTCTGGCGGCAAACCGAGCGACGGGGCTATGAAAAACACCGAAAAACCCGCCACACCCCAAAACAAACCTTGAATCGCACTAATACGCTGGCGTAACGAATACGCACCGACGAGCAGCAAGCCCAAGCCTATCGCCATGGACACATTGGCGGCGAGGGTGAGGGACATGCGCTCCCAGCCTTCTTGTGGCGACCATCCATCGTCATTGCCATGTTCTTGATGAACCATCGCCGCCTTTTCGTAACGCTCGGCTTCTTGGATGATGGGTATCACTTGCAAGTATTGAATGGCACTCAACACCAAACCGGACACTAAACCGGCCAATAACCCCGCCAGCAGCAAACGTTTGAACATTAGTGGCAAGGCACTACGAAGGCATGACGGGTGTCGTGGGTCGCATTGTGAACGGCTTGCACCGGAGCAAATGCGGTGATTAAGATCAAGGTCAAACCTAAGATCATTACACTCAATGCCGAGGCGATTCGGGCAACATCGGCTGAAACTTGAATGTCACTATTATTGGTAATTTGTGAATTGTTAAACATCTTTAATACCTCCAAGCTTGTTTTAAACGCGATTATCAATATTGCCCTTGTCAGTGCAAACTTTCATTGGGCGTAACATTTCTTCGGATGGCAAATCCCCGTGATGATGATGGTCGTGATCATGATCGTCATGGTCGAGGAATGCGTTTTCCAGCGATAAAGGAACCCCATGCGGGGTATTCTTTCGGGCTAGTTCCCAGAGCCTTTGCTGTTCGGTCAGGGTTTCGCGGTCGATCAAACCACGCTCGATGAAAATCCTTTCCAAAGCCGAGGCCCAGTGGTCGTAGTAAGTATCGCCACGATCCGGGTCACCCCGTTCTTGAGCCGCTTTGATTTCTTGACTAAATACATCCACCCATTCCTTTTGGGTCATGAAACCTTGTTTAATCAAACTATTGCCCATGGCGAAGAGTTCCGCCTCGAAAATATTACGGAACGGATTTTCCTCGCCTTCGCGCAGCAAAGGCTCGGCTGGTTCATTCAATAGTTCGTCCCGTATGGACTTGCATTCACTCATCTTAACTCCATTCTCGATTAACTCATGTTAAGGAACATTCTTTTTGTGTTAGAGCGTCAGGGCTTGCCATGATTGATAAAGCAAGCTTTATTGACAAAGCAAGCTTTGTCGCTCCAAAGATTAGCTGTCCACCACTGCCGGGCCAATTCTGCGTAGATAGGGTTCCCACATGTCCGCATAGATCATGGTTCGGCTGGGATTGCCCGTGCCACGCTCCACATACTGTGGACCCCAGATAGCCGAGGATTCAAACCGCACACTGTAAAGCGGAACTAAAAAACTCTGGAAACCCTTGCAGTTGACATCCGGGTAAGCACCTTGATAGTAAGGTTTAAAGGTGTTGAATTCAGCTAAGGCCAGACCGTAATAGGCCACTATGGTGCCGATTTTATTCCGATACATCGGGTAATGCCTGGAATGGCTATCGCTACGCAGCAGAATGGCCCGTACCCGATCCCCTACTTTAAATTTTGGCGTCGCCGCCGCGGAATTCTCTTTATAGTCGGTGGATGAATATTTTGGGTAAACTTGTCCGTCAATGGTCACCTGTCCTACTGGCAAACCAAAACCCGGTACGGCCTCTTTTTTAGCACTGTTTTCAATCGCTATAGCCCGGTTTAATGATTCCTCATCAATGATGGCAGGATAAGTAGCGGACCCGCTGGTTCTAGAATCGATTAATTCCTGTTTGCTGGCCTTGCCGCTACGTTGCAGATAGCGGGACACTGACCGAAGCCACAATTCAAAATACGGCGAGTTTGAGTAGTTCCTCGGTTGCATGGTCTCCCTCCCCCAACGCGCCATATCCAAATTATTGTTTTGTGGCTTATCAGCATGCTCAAAAGCCACCGCAGTAAACGCAAAAATACAGTGCAATGGGGCTTCCCATTCGTGTTCAGGCCAAGGCCAAGGGCCACCTGGCCCGTTAGTGGGTTCTGGCTGATCTTTATAAGGAATGGCATCATACCCGGACCAAGCGTGAGTATTGTGTGGACCTTCCATCGTAGTTCCCCTTTCTTAGGTTTTAGATGAGTTCAGCGCCTATCATGCCATTGCGAGTAACCAGCGTGGCAAGATGCATTTCGTTATCGTAGGTCAAAGGTTCGTTCTTGGGCGGTTCGGGAATCACAAAGAAGCGAACTTCAGAATTGGAGTCCCACACCCGCAATTCGTTAACGGTACTAAGATAAGTTTGCACATCGGTCGAATTGCCTTTGGATTCGGCAAACTCCAACATCACACCACGCGGCGCGGAAACGCTTCGTGCCCGGTATTGGCGAGATTTATACCAAACCGGTTGCACTCCCAGCAGGGCCTGCGGGTAGCACGAGCATAAAGTGCAGGAAACCATGTTATGCACAAATTGTCCGGTCTTGGCTTCTAGTCCATTGGCGACCACGCGAACAGAATTCCCCTCTGGGCCGATAGGCGGGGTGAACTGAAACCCCCCAGCGGGTGGCCAAATGAAACTTAGCCTATTCGCAGCGGCGGCGGCATCCAGAAACTCCCCAATGTAAATGGAAGCAGCAAAAGGCCCTCGCTTGGGATGGCTTTTGTAAGGTTCGTAGGTGGGGTTTTCGGGGTTTAGCAAGGCATCTTTGAAGGCTGGGTCAACCCAAGCATGGGCCACCACGGCCTTGCCAATATAAGGCCCAACTTGTTCGTGGTAATACTGGATGAAGTCGTCGATTACTTCTTGGCTAGTTTTGCCAGGGACATTCAAAATCCCCTTGTCGATGATCAATTGCTTTAGCGCATCGGCCCGCTTTGCCAAGGGCGAGAGTATAGTGGTCGTCGGTTTGAATGCAGCCTCATCATCAAAGATAGGCGCACCGCCTAAATCGGCGCGAGCCGGGTCGGCTTCCGGGGATGTACCATTGGCCTCTGCTTCAGTGCTTGTGCCTAACGCCACCACGCCTGCCGCAACCCCTCCAACACCCGTGGTGCTGGCAGCCAAACCGGCAACACCCGCTGACTTTAGGAAGTTTCGTCGCGATTCCAAGTTTGTCGCATCGGAGTCTGTATCTTTTATTGGTTTTGTCATAGTTGGGTTCCCAAGGCGTTAGTCTTGTGTAAATCGTTATATTGAATTTTATTGGTCCAGCAAAACATCCCTCGAAAACAATTCCTTTTTAAAATCAATTTTTGAATATACAAGATGGGAAATCATTAGTCTATGACGATTTCTGCATATTTTAAATATAGGGGCATTATTGGTAATTTTTCATAAATGTCTGTTGTTGAAATAAAAAAGACTCGATAGAATGCATTTTCAACGAATTAGGGTAACCACTTACGACCCTTAATAACGCATGGCTTATAGGCACGTTAAATGTCGAACTATTCAATCAACAGTAGAGGAGAGCAGTCCCTTGCAGAAAAAACAATCATCCAAACCCCGATCTGCCTCCCCTTCTGCCAGCAACCGATTGGCACTGGCAACAGGTTCTTTGTCGGCATTATCAGTGCTGTCCTTCAGCGCCCAAGCGGCCATCATTTACTACGACACGCCAATCGGCCCGATCACCACCTTCCCTCCCCCATCCACCAATACGACTTGGGATGTGGATGGCAAAGGCGGGGCTGAATTCCGGCTGAAAGGGGCAGGTTACACCAGCAGGGGAACTGCCCGCGCCATGCTGACCAGTGACGGTCTCAACGGGCGGGGACTCATCCAGCAACTCGTCACAAACGGCCAAGGCGGTTACAACGCTCAAGGTGGCTACGTGTTTCAAAATTTGCGCCATAATTTTCTCATCGGGCCGACTTTAGCGAAAGGCTATGGGTTTGGATCTTACAACAATACCAACCGAAAACTCGCCTCGTCCAAGTCGTTTTCGCATCAAGTGGCCGGCTCTGCCGTTGGCTTTGGCAGTGGGGTCAATGGCTACTTTGGCTTTAAATTCACCAGCGGAGGTGATACGTTTTATGGTTGGGCCGAATTGAATATTGATGGGCCTAGTCTCTCCTATACCATCAATCGCTGGGCTTACAATGAAAACCCTGGTGGACTCATCCAACCGGGTCAAACCATCCCCGAACCGGACACTCTCTCTTTAACTTTGTTGGGCTTGGGCGCGGGCGGTGTACGCGCTTGGCGGCGGCGCAAACTGACTTTGTAAACCGTTTGTAGTCCCGACTTCAGCCGGTACTTCCCGGTTAGCTTGCCGCCTAAAGGCGGGACTACGAACGCTAATTTAATAGCAGTGGGATCACGAATTTATGGCCACCTAACACCAGCTTGTTTACGAATGCAGCGAACGGTTCCGGTCGGCAAGTCTTTCTTTGGATGCGGCACGACGACGATACTGCCGCGTTGCGAATGGGTGAAGATATTGGGTGTTAGCAACATCTTCACCAAAATGTCATAAACATATTTTATAGTTGCCAAATTACTTTAAGTCAACTCTAAAATATTTTATGAATCGTGGCTTTTACACTATTCTTGCGGCGCAGTTCTTCTCTTCTTTAGGGGATAATGCGCTCTTGTTTGCTGCTATCGCATTGCTAAAGTCCATAGCCGCTCCCACTTGGCAAATACCTGTCCTACAACAATTCTTTGTTTTCGCTTTTATTATCATTGCACCTTTTGTTGGCCCATTTTCCGATGCCTTGCCAAAAGGTCGGGTAATGTTGATTAGCAATGGAATAAAAATGGTCGGGTGTTTGGCAATGTTAATTGGAATACATCCATTGCTCGCTTATGGTTTGGTAGGTATTGGCGCAGCCATCTATTCCCCTGCGAAATATGGCATTCTGACCGAGTATCTCCCTGCCAACAGATTGGTATGGGCCAATGGTTGGATGGAGGGGCTGACGGTTGCGGCTGTTATTTTAGGGGCGATATTTGGGGGCTTACTGGTCGGTCATCGCATCGAAATGCAAGTTGAACAACAATTAAGCAGCATGGATTATAACGCTGGAATAAAAACGGCACCAGAGTTTGCCATCGCTGTGATTTTTTTAGTTTATCTGATGGCTATGCTATTCAATTTATTTATTCCAAAACTGCCAATCGAACATCGATTGTCCAAGCGGAATTTGACCTTCTTCTTGACTGATTTCTGGCGTTGTTTCGTGTTGCTGTGGAAAGACCCATTGGGTCAGGTTTCCCTTGCTGTGACCGCATTGTTCTGGGGGGCGGGGACAACTTTACGCTTCATCATCCTTGCTTGGGCAGCCACTTCGCTTAATCTTGATCTTGAACAATCCACTCAACTAACCGCCGTTGTCGCGGTGGGACTTGCCATTGGATCAGTATTGGCTGCCAAGTATGTGTCATTGGAGCATTCTGTCAATGTATTGCCTTTGGGCATGGCAATGGGGGTTGTCGTGGCACTGATGATATTTGTAAATGACTGGAAGTTGGCAATACCTTTGCTAGTGCTGGTAGGCATCTTGGCAGGAAGTTTTGTCATACCCATGAATGCCTTATTGCAACACCGTGGGCATCAACTAATGGGCTCAGGACATTCCATTGCCCTGCAAAATTTCAATGAAAATATAACCATATTGTTGATGCTCGGGGCTTATGCCCTGATGATTAGATCAGGATTATCGGTGAATTTCGCCGTCGTCGCTTTTGGGAGTTTCGTATTCACCGTCATGGCTTGGCTTTACCGCAAACATGGTCATGACCAAGACTAAAATCCTGAAAAGTATTTAAGACAATCTGCCTACATAATCTTCATAGTCAAACTTTCTGACTATCTTAAAACCTTCCTCTTCGTTGAATGTGGCGATAGCCGGAAGATTGACACCATTGAACATGTTATTCTTGACCATGGTATAGTGTGCCATGTCACAAAACACGAGTTTATCGCCGGGTTTCAAAGCTTGTTTAAATGAATAATCACCAATCACATCCCCAGATAAACATGTCAAACCGCCAAGCCGGTAAGTATATTGATATTCTTCAGCTTGCCCTGAACCTATGATATTGGGTCGATAAGGCATTTCGAGAACATCAGGCATGTGACAGGCAGCCGACGTGTCTAAAATGGCTATATCCATTTCATTATGAATAATATCCAACACTTTTGCCACCAGAAAGCCGGTATTCAGGGCAATGGCTTCACCGGGCTCAAGATAGATGTCCACGGAGTATTTTTCTTTAAAAAATAGGATGGACTGGATCAGTGTCTCAATATCATAATCAGGTCGGGTAATATGATGCCCACCCCCCATATTAAGCCATTTCATGCCTTTAATATAATCACCAAATTTCTCATCCACGACTTTAATCGTCCGAAACAAGGTATCCGAGTTCTGTTCACAAAGCGTATGAAAATGCAGACCGTCGATACCTTCTAATTCGTCCGGCTTAAAGTTTTTCAGAGTGACACCCATCCTAGAAAACTGGTAGCAAGGATCATAAATGGGGGTTTTAATTTCTGAATATTCGGGATTGACCCGAATGCCGCACTCTATTTTTTTGGCAGATTGCCTGATACGCGGGCTAAACTTTTTCCATTGCTCGAAGGAATTGAATACAATATGGTCGCAATATTGCATTATTTCATCAAATTCCTCTTCAATATACGCCGGGGCACAGATATGCACCTCCTTGCCCATCTTTTCATACCCTAGCCTTGCCTCAAACAAGGAACTGGAGGTGACACCCTTAAGATATTTCCCGATTAAAGGAAAAAGGCTATGCATCGCAAAGCCTTTCAGTGCAAGCACTATACTGCACCCCGTCCTTTGTTGGACAGATTGCAGTATTTCGAGATTCTTGATTAGGAGCCGCTCATCAATGACATAACAAGGGGTGGGTAGTGCGTTAAAGTCTAACTCCATGTTCGCCCCTCAATCATCCAACAAAACAGGCGAGAATTCTTCTTTCCAAGGAAGCCCACATTGATTGAGCGCTTCCATGAAGGGATCAGGATCGAATTCTTCCACATTGTATACCCCGGCTTTTTTCCAGATTCCTTTCAACATCAACATCGCGCCTATCATCGCAGGAACACCTGTGGTATAAGAAATAGCCTGTGAACCGACTTCAGCATAGCATTCTTGATGATCGCAAACATTATAAACATAGTAACGCATAGGCTTTCCGTCTTTAGTTCCCTGTATGATGCAGCCGATATTAGTCTTGCCTTTTGTTCTAGGCCCGAGCGATGCTGGATCAGGCAAAACCGCCTTCAAAAACTGTAGCGGAATGATTTCCTTGCCTTCAAAAATAATTGGTTGGATTGAAGTCATTCCAACATTTTCAAGAACTCGCAAATGGTTTATGTAATTATCGGAAAAAGTCATCCAGAATCTAATCTGTTTCACGCCTTTAATATTGATAGCCAGCGATTCTAACTCTTCATGGTAAAGTAAGTAGATATTTTTGGGGCCAATTTCAGCGAAGTCGTAGACTTTCTTAATAGCGAGTGGGTCAGTTTCTATCCATTGACCATTTTCAAAGTATCTTCCGTTGGCCGTAATCTCGCGGATATTGATTTCTGGGTTAAAATTAGTTGCAAAGGGATAACCATGATCCCCTCCATTGGCATCCAGTATGTCAATGCTGTGAATTTCATCAAAGTAGTGTTTCTGCGCATAGGCACAGAATACGCCTGTCACACCGGGATCGAAACCACATCCCAACAAAGCAGTGAGCCCGGCATTCTTGAATTTATCCCTATAGGCCCATTGCCAACTGTATTCAAATTTAGCAGTATCCGGCGGTTCATAGTTAGCCGTATCCAAATAATCAACACCTGTGGCAAGGCAAGCATCCATGATAGACAAATCTTGATAGGGAAGAGCCACATTGATGACGATATCAGGTTTAAAGCCTTCAATCAGAGCAATCAACATTCCCACATTATCGGCATCGACATAGGCAGTATGTACCTTAGTCTGAGTTGGCGGCAATTTATTTTTTATGGCTATGCACTTTTCTTCGGTCCGGCTTGCAATGCATATTTCTTCGAACACATCCGAGTTCTGACAACATTTGTTGATGACGACGCTCGCCACACCACCCGCCCCAATTATCAATGCCTTTCCCATACTATTACCCATACTGCTAAAGTTTAAATAAAATAGATTATCCTTCGAATCAATAAAAATGTCAACTGCCCGCTTAGCATACCAGCAATTCTCATTATGAGGCAAAGCGTTGTATAACCCGTCATTCCTGCCGGGAAGCAGGAATCCAGTCACAGGGACGTGAAACTAGAATTTGCCAGTCATGTTTAATCAGACACTTATGAACCGACAAGTTACCGTCCA
>CAIOOA010000183.1 GCA_903859815.1 uncultured Methylococcaceae bacterium
ACCCGCTGGGAGGCGGTTCGCCCGTATTTCCGCGAGGCGGTCAAGGCGGCAATCAACCCGGCCTTGGCGGGCATGGCGACGATGGGGCTGGTCTCCCTGCCGGGGATGATGACCGGGCAGATTCTCGGCGGCGGCGAACCGTGGACGGCGGTGAAATACCAAATCGCCATCATGCTATGCATCTTCACCAGTACGACCTTGGCTTGCATCCTCAATTTGAAGCTTAGCCTGAACCTTGCATTCAACGAATTCGATGTGTTGAGGGAGGATGTGGTCGAGAAGCGCTGACTGGAATCGACCCTAGGCTTTGATAATCCCTTCCACCGTCGCCTTGGTTTGATAAACGGTTTGAAATTTGAAACTTACTAGTTATTACCCTCAGCAATTCTCATTATGAGGCAAAGCGCTGATGTATAACCCGTCATTCCTGCCGGGAAGCAGGACAAATCGGCAGGAAAGCCGATTTGCTTATGCAAGACGCCCGTAGGGTTCGGGACAGGGATGTTCCGATTGGGAAAATTCCTTGGGCGTTATAACCTACAAGCTACATATTCGCCTTGATTGCCCTAAACCACTGCCACAGTTTTTGTTTCAGCCAACGAGACGATTTAAAGCGAGGATCGGCTAAGCCGTCCAACAGTTGAGCCAACCATGCTGATTTTGCCACGACGAATAGCAGGCCAAACACCACCAACACGACCACATAGCCAACAATCGGCACTTCTTCCAAATGCGCGGGGATGTTTGCCTCTAGCCCCTTGATTCTGCTCCAATCCACGGTCAAATAACTGCCAATCAAGCCGGCAGCCAAACCAAACGCCGCCAACACTGTCAGCCGGATCGTGGTCGTGGTTTGATGCCGCTGTTCCTGCTGGGTGATGTACTCATTGGCCTCCCTCGCTTGTTGCTTGACCCGGTCCAGTAGTGTTTGGGTGTCCAAATGCCTCATCCACAAGGAAAACAATTCACGCGCCAAATCCTGACTCGACACTTCGGTAAAATAATTGCAATGGCAGAAAGTCAACAAGCGTTGGCTGATTATCTTGATTTCGCTTTGATAGTCAACCGTGTTCTCAGGGTTTAGCCGTGCCGTTGCTTCGGATAACGCATCCGCCAACAACATAGTCGCGGCCTTGTTGTAATGGGCAATCAAGCCCATCTGGAAATAATGATGGCGAAAATGGGCCAAAGCACCGTTCTTACCATCAGTGAAATAATTCGGGTCATCCTTGCCAACCATGACAAAGCCATGACCACAGCAAAGTATTCGCGTGGTCATCCAATTATTGACCGGGTTGGCATGGAAGGCATAGTCTGCGTATCCCATCTTGGGGTCCCAGTAGCGGTCGTAGCAATAACTGTTTTCGAAATCTTTCAGGTAGTCTTCGGCATAAGGCAATTGCGTCGATTTGCCACCGCCGTCAGCGAAACACAAGCGAACAAAATCTGCTCGCGTCAGCAGTCGGGGATCATCTACGGCTAAATAAGCCATGAACGACATTCGTTCACCGTCAATGAGCCGATAGATGAAACTCTCTGGTTTGGTTTCATCGGGCCAAGGGATTAGCGGTTGCAGAAGATATTGCCAATGCTCAAAGGGCATCGGATTGTTATGCGTGCGGGCAAAATCCCGAAAATGCCGGGTGCAGTCGAAGTGCGTGCCTTTGGCGTTGACGTAATTGTTCCATCTAACCCTTTGCAGACAATGGCCTGCTTCGCGGTTTTTAGTTTCCCAGTAAGGTGGATAAATATGGCGAAACCGGTCAAGCAACTCTTCCACTTGCGCCAATGGCAATGGGCTGGTCACGCTGGCCTCAACCACCAACAGCACCACACCATGGTCGAACAAGTAGAAATGAATGCGGTTGATGATTAGATTGATCGAACAATGAAAGCTGTCCACCATCAGTGAGACCGAAGCCTTTTTAATGTCTTGGCGAGAATACAGGCGAAAGGAGGGTAGGGAAGACTTTCCATCCTTACCAGTGACATGGCCGGTGGGGTCGCTGACACTCGATCCGTAAAGAAACCGGCGCACATAGGGGTTAAAATACATCAGTTCGCCATAATCGGCTTCATGATCCGATTCCGGCGGAAGCGGTGGGTAGATCAAATACTGGCTTTCAGCATTGACCGACTTGTCGGTTCGGCTAAGCAGATCGTCCAAGCGATTCCATTTGCCATCTTTCGTCAACTGCGCTTCAAACTCCGCCATGCGGAGTCCGGCTTCTGGTTGATCGACCCTAGCGCTGAGATTTTCAATTTCCAGCGGCCAAAACAAAATTTGTCGAAATTGTTTAATTTGCACATCCGTCATGACATTACCCACAGAGATTGGCCTAGATTGGCATTATGCTCCATTCCGCTCGGGAGGTGAATAAGCTTTACCTATATTTTACATTGGCATGGGCTAGAACACGATTTGTGCAATGCCGATACCCACCCTTTTTCCCAAAATTGCGACTATATTATCGTACACCGGTCATTTATCCCTCCACCGACCATCGCTCATGCGGACTCGGACAGCTTTCCGTTGCGGGGTTTCCGGTGGAAGCCCAACCATGACGAGCAGCTTGTCCCGCTCTTCGGGCGTCAATTCGGTGTAAGTTCGCGCCTTGATGTGCGGGGGTAGGATGATATTGCCAAAACGAATGCGGATCAAGCGACTCACCGCAACATTTTGAGACTCCCACAAACGGCGGACGATGCGATTCCGCCCTTCGCTAAGTGTGACATGATACCAATGATTGGCCCCTTCGCCACCCGCATCGGCTATGGAGTTGAAATGCGCCGGACCATCGTCCAATTCCACGCCTTGCTTGAGCCTTTCCAGCATGTCATCGCCTATGTTTCCCAACACACGCACGGCATATTCGCGTTCGATCTCCTGCGATGGGTGCATGAGTTTGTGCGCCAAATCGCCATTATTCGTGACCAGTAGCAGTCCTTGAGTGTTGATGTCCAAACGACCGACGTTGATCCAACGACCGATTTCCAAACGAGGCAATTGGGTGAAAATAGTGGGCCGACCCTCCGGGTCGCGCCGCGTGACGACTTCCCCGGTGGGCTTGTGGTAGGCCAACACCCTCGTCTCTTGACTGTGCCGCTTTTCGACATTGAACGGCCTTCCACGCACCGTCAAGCGGTCGCCCTCTTTCCAGCGGTCGCCCAATTTGGCAGGGTTGCCGTTCAGTAAGACTTCGCCGTTTTCTATCCAAGTCTCGATTTCCCTGCGTGAAGCCAAACCGGCATGGGCCAGCACCTTTTGGATGCGTTCACCTTCTATGGGTGTGGCAGGGGAATCGCTAGTCGGGTTGGGCGGTTTCTCCTGTGCCTGCGGTCGTTGGGTCGGGCGGGATGATCGGATCGGTGTCGGGTTTTTCGGGTTTCTCGGTTGGCTCATGGTAGCTTGCAGGTGTTACGGGAACAGGCATATCGGTATCGGCCACAGGGCCGAGCCGGTCTATAAATGTTTGTAGCGGGGGCAGTTCGTCCAGCCCTTTGAGGTTGAAATAATCCAAGAATTGGCGCGTGGTGGCGTAGAGTCCGGGCCGACCAGGCACTTCCTTATGGCCCACCACTAGCACCCATTCCCGTTCCAACAGATTGCGGATAATCTGGGTGGACACGGCAACACCGCGTATCTCTTCAATTTCACCCCGGGTGACTGGTTGACGATAGGCGATAATCGCCAATGTCTCCAAAAAAGCCTTGGTGTAGCGGGCCGGTCGCTCTTCGAACAAACGTGAAATCCAAGGCGACAATGACTCCCGCACTTGGAAGCGGTAGCCAGAGGCAACCTGTTTAAGTTCAATCGGGCGGCTGATGAATTCTTCCGTCAATTCAGCCAAGGCAGCCCTCACGTCGACGGCTTCCGGCTGTTCCCCTTCCGGGTAAAGCGCTTGCAAGTCCGCCACTGTCAACGGCTTCTGAGCGACAAACAGCGCAGCCTCGACAATGTCTTTCAAATCCATGACGAGCTTGCGCGAGAAAGCGTCGCGTTTGGGTGGAGAAAGTTGAAGCCTAGTGTCCTCCTTAGCCTCCTCAACGGGAGGGAGGGCTTCATGGTGTCGCTCGGCACTGTCCTCAATTCCTTTAGGCTGGCGCGGCGTCAGGAATCCGAATATATAATTCGCCCAAGGGTTCTTCCTGAATAATTTCGATAAAGCGTTCCTTGCATAATTCCAAAATGGCCAACAGCGAAACCAATGCACCTTGACGGCCCTCACGGCGATTGAACAACTCGGCAAAGGCAAGCAAAGGCTTGTCCTTCAAACGTGCCAAGACACTGGACATCCGTTCGCGCACGGACAATGGCTCGCGCACGATGCGGTGGCGGGTGGAACGTTCGGCCCGACGCAATACTTCGGTGAACGCCAGCAAAACATCCTCCAAATCGACTTCCGGGTAAACCTTGCGCACGGTGACAGTGCTGGTGTCCACGCCACCCAATTCGAAGATATCCCGTTCACAACGAGGCAGCTTATCCATCTCTTCCGCAGCCTTTTTAAAACGTTCATACTCTTGCAGACGGCGAACCAATTCAGCACGCGGATCATCTTCTTCCGCCTCGACATTTTCCGGGCGAGGCAATAACATGCGGGATTTGATTTCGGCCAGTATCGCAGCCATTAGCAGATATTCAGCGGCTAACTCCATGCGCATCTCCGTCATCAAATCAATATAATCAATGTATTGCCGGGTGATTGCGGCTATTGGTATGTCCAAGATGTCCAGATTCTGCCGCCGAATCAAATATAACAGTAAATCCAAAGGCCCTTCAAAGGTTTCCAAGAACACTTCCAAGGCATCCGGGGGAATGTATAAATCCACCGGCATTTCGGTAAATGGGGCGCCATTGACCATCGCAATGGAGGGTTGCACCACCATTTCAAAATCATCACTCATGATATTAACGAGATCATATGCCGGCAATACCGTTCATTAGTGCCTGGAAAATTGAAACCGGCAAACCCATGAACACCCATAATAGGTTGGTCACCATCAAGACGATCAAAATCGGCATGCCCCAAGGCTCAATACGACTATATTTATAAGCCAATCTTGGGGGTAACAAGCCGAGAACCACACGACCGCCATCCAAAGGCGGCAAAGGCAACAGGTTCAGCACCATCAACACGATGTTGATGGCAATGCCAGCCTGACCCATATAGCCTAAGGGTTGGCTTATGAATTCTGAATGTAACAGAACGGCCACGCGTATCATCAACGCCCAAAAAATTGCCATCAAAAGATTAGCCACTGGACCGGCCAAAGCAACCCAGACCATATCCCTGCGAGGATTGCGTAATCTGCCGAAATCAACTGGGACTGGCTTAGCCCAACCAAAGATCATATTACTAATCAACAACATGATACCAGGTACCAGCAAGGTGCCTATTGGGTCTATATGATCCAGCGGGTTCAAGGACAGACGGCCTTGCTGTTCGGCGGTTCTGTCCCCGAGTTTTTTGGCAACCCACCCATGGGCTACTTCATGCAAGGTGATCGCAAACAAAACCGGCAACGCCCAAATGGAAATTTTTTGAATAATGCTTAATTCTGACATCGGTAAGAAATTTCTAAGTTTATTGAAGAAATGTCACAACAGCCTTGCCTTGGCGAATGATTGCCGGGTTGTCTTCCGTAAACCCGAGGATAGTCGTCGGTTCGTAAGGAACCACATCTGCGTCAATAATCAAATCCACCTGTTTTTCCAACTTTTCCCTAATCTCGTAAGGGTCAGACATTGCCTCAGTCTCGCCCGGCATAATCAAGGTCGAACTGAACAAGGGTTCGCCCAACTCTTTCACCAAGGCTTGCACAATTTGGCTGTCTGGTATGCGAATGCCGATGGTTTTGAATTTGGGGTGTTGAAGCCGTCGCGGCACCTCTTTGGTCGCCTTTAGGATAAAGGTGAACGGGCCGGGAGTCAGTATTTTCATCAACCTGAATGCCTCATTGCCAAATCGGGCAAACGACGAAATTTGCGACAAATCATGACAAATCAGCGCAAAACGGTGTTCTTGTCCCAATTGCCGAATGCGCCGTATCCGTTCCAATGCCTCTTTGTTGTCAATTTGACAACCTAGTGCGTAGGAAGAATCCGACGGGTACACGATTAGACCGCCGTTTCGGATAACCTCGACCGCTCTTCTAATCAGTCTTTCCTGTGGAGTCTGTGGATGAATTTGGAAATATTGCGCCATGCGACTAGTTTACTACAGAGTGCCTTTGAAAGCGCGGACTACTAATGAATCAGTATCACTGTTTTCATGTCACTCGATGTTCAAGTTTTTAGCTTTTTCAAACCGCCAAAGTTGGCACGGAACCTGATTACAACCGTTGTGTTATGTAATCATGCTGCAGCCGCGCGATACTTCAATGACGGCGTCGGCTCCAGGCGCCCCAAGTCCCT
>CAIOOA010000184.1 GCA_903859815.1 uncultured Methylococcaceae bacterium
GCCCCATGGCTACCACAAATGACTCGACGCCGTGTCGTTCGCCTTATATTTTGTCCATGCCTGCGATGGAGCCGCAGACATGGACAAAACATCCGGCGCCTACGGCTTCGCGGGGGTCGTCGCACATCGTGTGCGACTTTCGGCGATGTCTTGTTATATCGGGTTATTGCCGTCGGCGCGGATGGGCGAGGGGAACCCAGCAATAGTGTGTGCATTGAAGTGGAATAGCTGGGATGAGGGACGAAGCGCATCCAATGTAGAAGCGGCGATAGACTGTCATAGTTCGATCTGAACAATTGCTCAGATGATCCTAAATCCGGCAGTTAAAAAGGCTGTAGGGGCGAATTCATTCGCCAAATAAATGTGTTAAATGCGAATGAATTCGCCCCTACAATATTGTTCATATTTTAGTTTATGCTGACATTCTTACATCGAATGCCGGATTTAGGATGATGCGCTTGGTTCCTCAGTGCATTTAATGTCCCTGATTCTCTTCTTCGCGTTCCACGATCAATTCAGCGATGCTATCCCGTTCTGGCGAGAACCGTTGACCAGCCCCAAGCAGCCGCCGAGCCAATTCCCCTCGTCCGGGAATGACGCGAATCAGGATTTCATCCCGGCCCTCAATGGGCGACCAATCCAATCGCCAGCCCGGTTGGATGCCAAACTGTCGGCTAATATCATCAGGTATCGGAATGGTATGACTTGGAGTGACGGTTGTTATCATGGCTGAACCTTGTATTGAACGAAAGGTGTGCGGTGAATGCGAGATTTTTTGATACCACTAGCTTATACTTACGTTGGGAAATTATAAAGCTGTTGCCCACCCAATCTACCCGCCTTCTTCACCCGTTTATGGGCAATCAATATATTTGTATCCAAGCAAATCATATCCATTGGTTGAGATGCCGCCTTTTTTCATCAATGGCTTGGTATTCCTAATCGGACATTTCAGGGCTATCGAGCAGAAACCGTTGGAAATCGCCTGAATCCGCGTTGTTGTCATCGGCGGATAAAATAATCAACTCCACCCGCTTGGCGGTGAAGTCCTTCGGCAAATTTACATGGATACAGCCATTGATGACTTCCGTGTATTGCTTGATGGCTTGCATAGAGTTATCTCGCTAAAAGTATTCAAACGGCAAAGAAGGCCGGATAAGTCGTTTCGAGTATAAGCGAGAAGTAGCGTATTGATACACTTTTCGCTTTCCTATCGACTGTGCTGACCCCGTGAGGGCAAACGTTAGAGCCGTTTGCCCAAACTTGGCGATTACTTGTCTACCTAGCTCGGCTGGGTTCATGGTTTACTTTGCTTTGAGCCAACTTGACTAGTCCATTTGTTAGCAATATCTTTAAGTGTCTCATCTGTAGCAGATGGATTAGTCCAACCTTCTACAAAGCTAATATCATGGGAATCAGGTAATTTCTCTTTGGGAAGTTTATTTATACGGATACGACTCGGAAGTGCTGCTGCCTCACCAACAAATAGCGCCTCTCTACGAGTTAAAGCGGATAACATGCTTGTAAGACCAGCTAAACTATCAGGTAGAAATTTGGCTACATGCTGCTGGTCGTTTGCATTAGTCAATCGCAATATAAGCCAAGAGTTACATTGTGACAAAACTGTGCTTTCTACGTCAGAAGGTCTTTGCGAAACCAGCATTAATCCAATGCCATATTTTCTGCCTTCTTTGGCTATTCTTCTAATAGCTTCTTGTGCCTCCTTATACTGTGCTTCTCCTTGATTTGGAACATAACGATGCGCTTCTTCGCAAACAAACAAGATGGGGTCAGATTTTCTTTCTTCTTTTGTTTGCCAGAGTTTATATTGAAAGAGTAATCGAGCAATTAATGCAGTTAACGGCCCAGCTACCTCATTAGGTAAGCCAGATATATCGATAATTCGTAAATATTTGTTGCCGTCTTTATCATCTTTGCCTACAAATTGGGATAAAATAGTTTCAAGTGTTGGCGATTCATCCTTTAACTCATCCATAATAAAATTTAATTGTGGGTTTGATCGTAAAATCCTTAGTTTCCTTAAAATCTTATCGTGCTTTTCCCTGCTGGAGACTGCCAAAGTCTCTTGCTTGTCTTTTTTTCGCCCCTGAACTTTATCAATGTGTTTTACAAACTCAGAAAGATAGAATTGGCAGGGCTTATCTCTATCAAAGCTTAATATATCGGAATCATTTTTTTCATTCTTTGCTTTGATCTCAGCTTCACCGCAAGGCTCATCACCTAAATTTTGAACTATCCCTGCCCCTTCTAATCTTGCATAAGACAACGCCTCATAAATTATATTGTTTTGGGATGTGGCTTCATCTTCGGTTTTACCAAGAATAAATAACCGGAACTCATCGCCAGACATCAGCCAATATGGCAATTTTAGTTGCTGTGCTTCACCACTATTGGCAGATGCTTCATTGTAGGCTTTGTATACAACTGCCTTATCCTTAAAAGCGGTCGCATATTCGCCATGAGGGTCAATCATTATTATTCTTGGGCTAAGATCTTGGCCTTCTGGTTTGTGTTCAAGAACTGAATGAATAATAGATGCAACCGTACCTGATTTTCCAGAACCAGTTGAACCCAGAATAGCGCAGTGATGGCCAAAAAGCTTATCTATATTTGCTCTGCAAACAGCATTATTACTTCCTATATAGTTACCAATAGGTATCATTGGGCTTATAGCTTGACCTTCTGCCAAATTTTCCGCTCCTCGATAAATGTTTTCTAACTCTTCATTCAGACACAAATAAGCATCTTGTAATGGCAAGGGGTAAGTTTCAATACCACGAGAAAAAAGCAATTGTTTCGTTTTATTTACCCAAGTGCCTTGACCGAAAAGGTCAGCTTCTAAAATCCGCGAATCATCACCAGGCTCAATAGATGTCCTGCCTTCTTCCTCCAGTAAGTCAGAACGCATTCTTAACATACGAACATACGCAAAAAGTAACTTTCTTCCAAAATGTATTTTAATGATACTCGCCATCTGCCCAATAGGATAAACCCGACCGTCAATAGATCGCGTTAATTCAGATATTTTATTGTCTAATTCAATGCGCAAGCTATTACCATTGACCTCAAGAATTTTACCAATTCTTAATTCCGAGCGTGGTTCAAATAATATATTCATTCTGCCTCTCCTGTGTTCAAGAACTCAGTTAAACCAGAAAATTTCCACCAACTTAGTTTTTTATCAGGATCAACATTGACAGGCGTTAAAACGTTGTTATAAATTCCATTTTCCCCCGCAACGAATACACGCTTACCAAATTGAGAATTTTGAAGCCAAGCATCCAATGTCTTATTGATTACGATAGTGTTTTTGTCATTAGGAGCCTCCTTGGCAAAAGCAATTAGAGTTAAGTTTGAGGATAAACTAAGAGCCAATTCAATTTCTGAATTTATGTGTTCATCGCCAAAGCTATAGCCACAAGTAATGAAAACATTAGACTCATTTAATAAGGCTGAACGAAATTGTGCAAATAAACTAGCAAAAGGGTCTTTCTGGGTTTCTACATATTTAGTAGCTTGCGGATAAATCATTATTTCAGAGAGGTTTGACAAATATTTACTGCCATACCTTGCCCGCACCAGCCCAACCTCCCCACTTCTGTGCCAATCAACAGAGCCATGAAGTTTGTAAAGATGGTATTTAATAGGTTTATTTTTAATAGAGCTTGTTGCCTCGAGTATAAATTCATCGCATGGGTTCCAAAATCCCATTGCACCACCTGAAAAGCCATCTACAACCATGATTTTTTCTAATGCCATTGCATCTTCTATCAAAGTATCATAATTTATTGTAAAAAATCTAATTTTTGAACGTGATTCACGATTTTCCTTTGCCCTAAAAAGTGCTTTAAGAAAATTTACATGTGTTGCAATATCAATTATAGGCTGTTCTAATGTACCAATAATCTCATCATCCCCGTCTTTCTTGTAGCCATACCGAACAGTCTTACCGATGGCTTGCACAATTTCTGAATGCAAATCCCGCAGTTCTTGTTGGCTAAAGTTTTTGCCATTAATAGATGCGCATTTATCTTTGGATCTGTCAGCGATAGCAATCAGATCACAGAGGTGACTTAAATAATGCTCTATATGCGCATTTGCTTCAAGATTAGCACTAAGCGATCCATATATTTCTTTATTATTATTGTTATCCGCTTGTATAATAATTTCTTTTACCCGAGTGGTTAGCGGGTACATCAATGGTATATTTGCGTCGCAACTAATACCTGCGCCAAATAGCCAACTTTGTTTATCTGCGTCTATATGCTGACTGAGAGTTTCAACCAAGTTTTCAAAATCATTCATAACGGTTTCCCTAAAAATACAATTCTACATATCTCACAATAAAAGCACTTAAAGGCAGAACGCGATAGCAGTTCCGCCCAACATTAATAATGTTTAATTTGATCGTTCCCACGTTCCAACGTCATTGCCATTCAGTTAAGGATCGGCTAACTCGTCATTTCGGAATGGATTACGAAATCCAGCGTCCATGGGAGGCAAAATTTGGCCTACTACATTGCCTAAATGAAGCACTTATCCAACTTTCAAGTTACCGTCCGTGGCTTGGATACCGGCAACCATGCCGGTATGACAACATTATTGGTCCGTCAGGACTTGTGTATAACGATGAACACCAGAGCGTGGGAGCCACATTACAAATTCATCCTCATCCAACATGAATCCATAGCATTTTATGGTCGATCTTTCCATCCCCCATCATCATGGTTCGATGCTTAGAAATAAACACTCCTTATTTATCAATGACCCTTCCAACCGCAAGACTCGTTGTTCTATCGCCAACATGGAACGTTCAATCTTTTTCATAGAACCATCCATCTTTCGCATCCATCATTCCATCTTGTCGATGGATTGATGGATGGATGCCATACATCGGTGAATCGTATTTTTGGATGCGTCATTCATGGTTCAACATTGATCGTTCCCACGCTCCAGCGTCACTGCCATTAAGTTAAGGTGAAACTCGTTTAAAAACAATGCTTTTTCTGCCGCTTGTGAAAATCCAGCAATCCCCTCGCGGACGTTTTGACGCGTGGCGGGTTTCGGCCTTTCCTTTCCAAGCAGGGATTGGTCA